>NZ_JBXWZQ010000105.1:0-13588 GCF_059432795.1 Nitrococcus sp.
ATCCTCTGTAGCATGGGATCAAGCGCATGCGAGTTGCCCCGCCGATTGTGTTGACCGACAAGGAGCACAGCGAGCTGACCCGAGTGTCGCGTTCGCGCCGTACCAGCGTACGCTTGGCGCAGCGCGCGCGGATCGTGCTGCTGGCCGCGCAGGGTATTCAGAACAAGGACATCGCCGAGCAGCTGGGTATCGGACGTGTGCAAGTCGCGCGCTGGCGCAATCGTTATGCGCAAAGAGGCCTCCAAGGCATCGAGCGGGACTTGCCGCGCGGCGCGCCGCCGCTGAAGGTGGACGTGAATCAGCTGCTCGAGCTGACAACGCAGACCAAGCCCAAAACAGCCACGCCCTGGAGCACGCGCAAGATGGCAGCTGGGCTGGGGGTCAGCGCCAGCACAGTCATGCGCCACTGGCAGGCCAACGGCTTGACGCCCCATCTCGTGCGTGGCTTCAAAGTCTCGCTCGACCCGCAGTTCGTCGAAAAGCTCGAAGACATCGTTGGTCTGTACGAGTCGCCGCCAGAGCATGCGCTGGTGCTGTGCTGCGACGAGAAGAGCCAGGTGCAGGCATTGGATCGCACGCAGCCGGGGCTGCCGCTGAAGAAGGGCCGCGCCCAGACGATGACGCACGACTACAAGCGTCACGGCACGACCACGCTGTTCGCGGCACTGAACGTGCTCGACGGCAAGGTCATCGGTCAATGCCAGCCGCGCCATACCCACGCCGAGTGGCTGAAGTTCCTGCGCAGGATCGACCGCGAGACGCCGAAGGAGAAGATCCTGCATCTGATCGCCGACAACTACGCCACGCACAAGCATCCGACGGTTCAGGCATGGCTGGCGACGCACCCGCGATTCCACATGCATTTCACGCCGACCTCGGTGTCTTGGCTCAACATGGTCGAGCGCTTCTTCCGCGATCTCACGGCCGAGCGGTTGCGCCGCGGCGTCTTCACCAGCGTGCCTGAACTGGTGGCGGCTATCGATGAATATGTTGCCCATCACAACAACCACCCCAAGACGTTCATCTGGACCAAGAGCGCACGCGACATCCTTCAGAAGGTCATTCGCGCCAATAGCCGATTAAGTTCCAAACAGAACGAAACGCTACACTAGCCCGGCTTTGCGCGCCGCGACGATCAATGCGCCTTCGGTCGGATCACCGTGCACCGTCCAGCGCCCGTCATGCTCCTGCAACGCGGCATTGTTGGCGCGTTCGGCGGCAGTGAGCGCGCGCACCAATTCGAACCGCAGGGCGTCACCGACCGGTCCGCCCCCGTCTCGTGTGACTTCTCCTCGCGGCGCATAGCCCGTGCCACTTAGGGTCACGCTGCCGCTTGCCGTGACGATCCGGCGTACCGTCATCTCGTTCTTGGTGAGCGTGCCGGTCTTGTCGGAGGCGATGACATTCGCCGAACCGAGCATCTCGACCGCTGCAAGGTGACGGATGATGGCGTTCCTCTTCGCCATGCGCTGCACGCCAATGGAGAGCGCGGCGGTCACCACCGCCGGCAAGCCCTCCGGCACCGCCGCAACCGCGAGGGCGATGCCCAGGATGAGGACGTCGAAAATGGCCGAAAAACCGCTCACATCCTCGATGAGGAGGATCGTCGCGATCATCGCCACGGCGATGACGACAACGATGAACCCGAGCAGTTTGCCGACACGGTCGAGCTCGATCTGCAGTGGCGTCGCCTGGTCCGACGCTTCTTTCAGCATGCCGGCGATGCGCCCCATCTGAGTTCGCATCCCCGTCGCCGTAACCACTGCGCGGCCGCTACCGTAAGTCGCTGCCGTGCCGCTGAAGATCATGTTGGTGCGATCGCCAAGCGCCGCCTCTCCTGTGATCGCGGTGGTAGTCTTCGATATGGGTAGACTCTCGCCGGTAAGCGCCGCTTCCGCCGTTTGCAGTGCAGTGGACTGGATCAGTCGGGCGTCGGCAGGAACGATATCGCCTTCTTCGATGAGAATGAGATCGCCGGGTACGAGTTCGATCGCCGGGATGCTCTGCCGCGCACCGTCTCGAATAACGCTAGCGTGCGCCGCCGACATGTGGCGTAGCGCCGCCACGGCCCGTTCCGCCCGAGTTCTCTGAAAGTAGCCGATAAGCGCATTGAGCAGCACAATGGCGAAGATCGCCATGGCCTCATACGGCAAGGCCGATTCGCGCTCGTATAGCCACAGCACCGCGGAAATCAGAGCTGCGACGAGCAGAAGGAGCACGAGCACGTCGGTGAATTGAGCGAGAAACTGCCTCCACCCGGGCACAGGTCTCGCCGCCGCCAGCCTGTTCCTGCCGTATTTTTTGAGTCGCGCTTGCGCCTGCGTCGTGCTCAAACCGAGTTGCGCATTCGTATCGAGCGCGGCGAATATATCGTCAACCGACTGCTGGTATGGCGCCATCCGATCCGACGGAAGAGTCGCTCTGTTCATCGACCTGTCTGCCTCGCCTCTGCGTCCGAATCCAGCGGATTACAACCGGCGCGAGATCCCAAACGCCTCAGGAACTCTTCCGAAAAAACAGGAAAGCGACGCTATCTGCAGAGTGCCCTCAGATGCCGAGCTCGTGATCAAGGAACCGGGCCCGGTCCGGCCAAGTCTATTATTGCACTCGGTGTGTCCGTGATCACCGCCGAGGAGGACTGCCGATGCGGGCATGCGACGCAGTCTGGAATGCAGTTTGAAATAATGTGTGCTGGCACGCAGCGGCCGGCAGGAGGCAGGCGGATGAGCGAAGTGGCGAGTCAGGCCGACCAAACAGGCGTGCTGACAAAGGACGAACTCGAGCGCATGAATGCCTACTGGCGCGCCGCGAACTATCTCTCTGTCGGCCAGATTTACCTGCTTGACAACCCGCTTTTGCGCCAGCCGCTCAAGCCCGAGCACATCAAGCCACGGCTTTTGGGGCATTGGGGCACGGCGCCGGGATTGAGCTTCATCTATGTCCACCTCAACCGGATCATCAAGAAGTACGATCTCGACATGCTCTATGTGACCGGCCCCGGTCATGGTGCGCCCGGCCTCGTTGCAAACGTCTACCTCGAGGGCACCTACAGCGAGCTTTATCCATACGTCTCGCAGGATGCGGACGGGATGAGGCGGCTGTTCAAGCAGTTCTCGTTTCCGGGCGGGATCCCTAGCCACACGGCGCCGGAGACACCGGGTTCCATTCACGAAGGGGGCGAGCTCGGTTATTCGCTGTCGCATGCCTATGGCGCGGCGTTTGACAATCCGGATCTTATCGTGACCTGTGTGATCGGCGATGGCGAAGCGGAAACCGGTCCGCTCGCCGCTGCCTGGCATTCCAACAAGTTTCTCAATCCGGCCCGCGACGGCGCAGTCCTGCCGATTTTGCACCTGAACGGCTATAAGATCGCCAACCCCACGATCTTCGCGCGTATTGAGCGTGAGGAGCTGGAGAGCCTATTCGTTGGTTACGGCCACAAACCGTACGTCATCGAAGGCTCCGACCCTGCGGCGATGCATCAGGCGCTGGCGGCAACGCTCGATTCCGTCGTCGGAGAGATAAGGCAGATCCAGGACAGGGCCCGAACAAGCAAAGATTCCTCCCGCCCCCGGTGGCCAATGATCGTGTTGAAAACGCCCAAAGGGTGGACCGGACCCAAAGAGGTGGATGGTCTCAAGACGGAGGATTACTGGCGCTCGCACCAAGTCCCCTTTACCGATGCAAGGGGCAACCTGGATCATACCCGGCTCCTCGAGGATTGGATGCGAAGCTACGGGCCGGACGAGCTTTTCGATGAGCGCGGCCGGTTACGGGCTGAGCTTGCCGATCTCGCCCCGGAAGGGTCGCGACGTATGGGAGCCAATCCTCATGCCAACGGCGGACTGCTGCTGAAAGCGCTGCGGCTGCCCGACTTCCGTTCCTTCGCCGTCGATGTGCCAGCGCCAGGCGAGGTCGGGGCCGAGGCAACGCGCGTCATGGGTGGTTTTTTGCGCGACGTAATGAAGCTCAACGCGCAGGCCGGTATCTTCCGGGTCTTCGGCCCGGATGAAACGGCCTCGAATCGCCTTACGGCGCTGTTCGAGGCAACGGATCGGACATGGGTGGCGGAAACCCGCCCTGAGGATGACCATCTCGCGCCGGACGGCCGCGTGATGGAGATCCTGAGCGAGCATACCTGCCAAGGCTGGCTCGAAGGTTACCTGCTGACCGGCCGGCATGGTTTGTTCTCCACCTACGAGGCGTTCGTGCACATCGTCGATTCGATGCTCAACCAGCATGCCAAATGGCTCAAGGTGGCCGGGGGCGAGGTGCAATGGCGTCGGCCAATCGCCTCGCTCAACTATCTGCTGACGTCGCATGTGTGGCGCCAGGATCACAACGGCTTCAGTCATCAGGACCCAGGCTTTATCGACCACGTCGTCAACAAGAAGGCGGAGGTGATTCGAGTCTACTTTCCTCCCGATGCCAATTGCCTGCTCCAGGTGATCGACGTCTGCCTGCGCAGCCGCAATCTCATCAATGTCATCGTTGCCGGCAAGCAGTCGGAGCCGCAGTGGCTCGACATGGATGCGGCGGTCAAACATTGCACCACCGGGATCGGCATCTGGGGCTGGGCTAGCAACGATCAGGGAAGCGAGCCCGATGTGGTACTGGCCTGTGCCGGCGATGTGCCGACCGTCGAGGCGTTGGCGGCAACCCAATTGCTGCGGGAGCTCGAGCCGGAGCTGAAGGTGCGAGTCGTCAATGTCGTCGATCTGATGCGCCTGCAGCCCGCGGAGGAGCATCCGCACGGCCTGTCGGACAGGGAGTTCGACGTGCTGTTCACCACGGACAAGCCAATCATTTTTGCTTACCATGGTTATCCCTGGCTCATCCACCGGCTGACTTATCGCCGCACCAATCACAACAACCTCCACGTGCGCGGCTACAAGGAGGAGGGGAGTACCACCACACCTTTCGATATGCTGGTGCGCAATGACATGGACCGATATCACCTCGTCATGGATGTGATCGACCGGGTCCCGAAGCTGCGCATCAAGGCCGCTTACGCGAAGCAGGCGATGCGGTACAAGTTGATCGAGCACAAGGAGTACATCGCCAAGGAAGGGCAGGATATGCCGGAGATCCGAGACTGGCAGTGGCCGTATTCACAGCCGGACCCGGCGAAAACGCCCTGAGGGTTCGCACCGGGCGACAAGGCCGAGCTGGGGCCCCGCATTGCAATGGCTTACTATCGCGCTGCGCATTGAAGATCAATCTTTATTGCATGCGTCTTTTGGCGACCGTCAGCCCCTCGTTCGTTCGGTTAACGTACGTTCCTTGCCCCTGCCAGGCGCTTCCTTCTGAACCGCGTCGCCGGGTGTTCCCCCATTCAGGCCCGGATCGCAACCACTTCCAGGATTTCACCCGTTACCTCGGTGCTGCCGTCCGTGGCGCGGTTGTGGCGCGACCATAGCTGCGCCAGGTCGGCTTTGAGTGCCGCCTGCCCGCCCGGGTCGAGGGAGGCCAGTGCCTGCATTACCGGTCCGAAGTGCCCGGCGTAGAAATTCACGACGTCTTCCGGCGCGTACGGATAATAAAATTGGTAGGGTAATCGGTTGAGCTGCAGGTCCTCGACCCCCTTGCTCAGGCGTTCCTTGACGGTGGCCTCGTCTCCCCAGAGGAGCGGCGAAGGCATATCCGGAGGCGGGACGTGCCGAGCGAGCGTACGGAAGAAATCACCGACAAAGCTCTCCGGGGTCCAGTTGCCCATGACCACCTGTCCGCCACGGCGGGCTACGCGCAGCAGTTCGGCGACGACGCGCTGCGGACGGGGCGCGAACATCGCGCCGATCAGGCTGACCACCAGGTCGAAGGATGCCTCGGCGTATGGGAGATCCTCGACGTCCCCGACGTCAAAGCGAACGTCATCGCCTTCGCTCGCGGCGCGTCGGCGTGCCTGTTCGATCCAGTTGGCGGCGAGGTCGATCCCCGTGACCCGGGCGCCGGCGCGGGCGGCGGGGATCGCCAACTGGCCGGTGCCACACGCCACGTCGAGCATCCGTGTGCCCGGCTCAATGGCAAGACGCGCCAGGAACGCCTCGGCGCCGGCGCTCAGGCCCTCGGCCACGCGGCCGTAGTCACCCGCACTCCAGGTTGTCTCGAGCTGCTCCTTGAGTGTTATCAGGTCGGGCGGCCCCGATTGATTCATTGCGGTCCTCCCTTTGCGGCGCTCACGCTACGTGTAGCGCTTGCCGGGCTTCCGTGCAAACTCCATTGGATTCGCTGACCTTTTTCCCGCTGGCCACTGTCAGGGCCAATTCGGATGCAACAATTCGACCGAGAACACCTGCTGCCGGGCCTATAGAGCCGGTGGGAGGCAGCTGAGCCCCTTCCCCAATTGCTTCCCGCGTCGCCGCCGTGTGCGCCACTGCGCAGCAGCAACAACGCGCGATTGCCACTATCAGGGCGGTGATTCGGGACCCGGACCGCGGCGGCGCAATGGTATGGGGCCCATGGTGACCGGCCACTTTGTGCGACAAGGCCGCTGTCGCCGTGAGCCGGACATCGCTGCGTGGATGGATCGAGTGAACGGACAGCGTCTGCCCGCGAGGATGGCGGGCTATGGCAATACGACGAGATGCGCGAGAAAAGCCGCCGCTCCCATTGCCATGCAAATTGCCTGACTACGCGAGAGCGGGCACGCGCAGCCGTGCAAGAGGATGTTCCTTGAAAGTCTTGCAAGCGAATAAGCCATCCCGGTCGAGAGAGCGCCCTTTTGTGCTGCCGCTGCTGATCTTTCTTCTGTTTGCGAGCGGCAGTTACGCCGTGTACACGAGGCTTCACGAGTACGAACTGAGCTACGCCAAACAACGGGTTCGCGACGAAGCGCAGAAAATCGAATTCGTGCTGAACTCGAGGAAAAACGCCAAGCTGCAAGCGCTCGAGCGCATGGCGAGGCGCTGGGAGGTCGCCGGCGGGACGCGTCCAGCGATCTGGCGCACGGACGCGCGCCGGTATACCGAAGAGATCTCGGGGCTGAAAGCGATCGAGTGGGTGGACTCGAGCTACCACGTCCGCTGGGTGGAACCGGTCCAAGGCAACGAAAAGGCGCGGGGGTTGAATGTCCTTTTCGACGAGCAGCGGCGACAGGCGCTCAAGAATGCCGCGCGGAAAACGACGCCCACGGTGACTCCGCCGCTCGAGCTCGTGCAGGGCTACACGGGTTTCATCGCCTACGTGCCATTGCGGGTCGAGGGGAAATTCGGCGGTTTTCTGGCTGGGATCTTCTCCATCGAAGACTTCCTCGGCGGCGCCATCACCGAAGAAATCGCCAACGGCTACGCCGTGTCCTTGTATTACAAGGGCAAGGCGTATTTCACGAACGATGTGGCGCCCGCGCGGAGCGGCAAAGACTGGGCGGTCGAGAGGTCGTACCGCGTCTACGACAAGCTCTGGACGGTTCGGGTCGCACCGAGCACGCAAGCGATCGAACGCCAGGAGACATCGCTGCCGCTCGTGGTGTTGCTCGCGGGGCTGCTGATCGGGGCGCTATCAGCGCTGGTGGCGCGGTATCTTCTCGTCTCGCGGCAAATATCCGAATACCTGCTCGAGTTGAACCGGCTGAGCTCGGCGATTTTGTCGAGCACCACGCACCTGGTCATCGCCACCGATGAAACGGGCACGATCGTTATCTTCAACAAGGCGGCGGAGGCGGCGCTCGGCTACGACGCCGATGAGGTGGTGGGAAAAGAGACGCCGGCGCTGTGGCATGACGGCGCGGAAGTGGCGCAGCGCGCAAGCGCCTTGAGCGCCGAGCTCGAAACGCGCGTGGAGCCCGGTTTCGAGGTCTTCATCCGCAAACCGCTGCTAGAGGGCAGCGAGGTGAGTGAGTGGACCGTCATCCGCCGGGACGGCTCGCGCTTTCCGGTGCTACTGACCGTGACGCCGCTAAACGACGCCGGCGGTGACCCCGTAGGCTATCTCGGGGTCATCGAGGATATTACCGAGCGCAAGGAGCAGCAGCAGGCGTTGCGGGCGTCGGCCGAGCAACTGCGCCTGCTGGTCGAGCACACCCCTGCGGCGGTTGCGATGTTCGACCGTAGGCTGACCTACCTCATGACCAGCCGCCGCTGGATTCAGGATTACGGGCTCGAAGGGCGCGAGGTCATCGGCAAAACGCATTACGAAGTCTTCCCCGAATTGTTGGCCGAGCCCGGCTGGGTCGATATCCATCAACGCGCCCTGGGTGGGGAAGTATTCGACATGCAGGAAAGCTCCTGGGTGCGGGAGAGCGGTAAAAGGGAATGGATCAAGTGGGCCGTCCACCCATGGATCGACAACGCCGGCGAGGTCGGTGGCATCGTCATGTTCTCGGAGGTCATCACCGCGCGCAAGGAGGCGGAGGAAGCCCTACGGCTCAGCGAGGAAACCTTCCGTGCGGCCATGGAGCACGCGCCGATCGGCATGGTGCTGGTTTCCCGAACGGGGCGGTGGCTGCAAGTCAACCCGGCGTTGTGCCGATTGCTGGGGTATAGCAAAGAAGAGCTGCTCGAGAAGGATTTTCAATCCATTACTTATCCGGACGATCTGGAGCCGTACGTGGAGGCGCTGGTCAGGTTGCTCCTCAATGAAATCAACGCCTGTCAGCTCGAGAAACGCTACTACCATAAAAGTGGACGTCTGGTCTGGACGCTGCTCAGCGTCTCGCTGATGCGCCGGGCGGACGGCGAGCCCGATTTCCTGATAGCGCAGATCCAGGACATCTCCGAGCGCAAGGAAATGGAGCGCATGAAAAACGAGTTCATCTCCGTGGTGAGCCACGAATTGCGTACGCCGCTCACGTCCATTCGCGGCTCCCTGGGGTTGGTGCTTGGCGCGTTGTCGCGGGAACTGTCGGCCAAGGTCAAAGAGCTGATCGGGATCGCTCACAACAATTGTGAGCGCTTGATCCTGTTGATCAACGACATCCTCGATATCGACAAGATCGCCTCCGGGCACATGCGTTTCGCCAGCAAGCGGGAATCGCTCGCCGAGCTGACGCGTCAGGCGGTGGAAGACAATCTGCCCTATGCCCGTGGCCTGAATGCGCACATCGCGTTGACGCCGATCGACGAGGGCGTCGAGGTGGAGGTTGATGCCAGCCGCTACATTCAGGTGTTGTCCAATCTGCTGTCCAACGCGGCGAAGTTCTCGCCGCCGGGCGAGACGATAACGGTGGCCGCCGAGCTCAGGGGCGAGTGGGTGCGTATTTCGGTCACGGACAACGGCATCGGCATCGCGGAGGAATTCCGCCCGCGCATCTTCGGCAGGTTCTCCCAGGCCGACGCCTCGGCCTCGCGGGCCAAGGGCGGCACCGGTCTAGGGCTGCATATCAGCAAGCAGCTGGTCGAGCGAATGCACGGACGGATCGGCTATGACACGAAGGTTGGCGAAGGGACGACCTTCTGGGTGGAATTCCCAACGGCCGGCTCGCGCCGTGTTGCCGGCAGTGCAGGCACGGCGGAGCCGGCCCGCGTCCTGCCGAAGCCCCGGTCCGTCTACTGCCCCGAGGTGCTCCACGTAGAGGACGATGCCGATCTGAGTGATATGCTGGGCACGGCGTTGCAAGACAAGGCCACGATCATCTCAGTGACGACGCTGCAGCAGGCCGAAGAGCTTCTGCGGCAGCGGAATTTCGCGATGATCCTGCTGGACGTGAAACTGCCCGACGGGTCCGGGCTGCGCTTGCTGGAGCGCTTGAACAGCCTCGCCGAGAAGCCGCCTCCGGTTGTCATCCTGGCCGCTGATTCGCCGCCGCCGCAGGTGTACGAGCAGGTGGCCGCCGTGATGGTGAAAACCCGCACTTCCGAACCGAAGCTGGTGGAGGCGATCCTCGAGGTGCTCGAACGGCGTCAGCTAGAAGCTTGAAGCGCCATCTCGTCACGGCTTCAGCCCGCGTACGCGCGGGAGTGCAGCGCGCTAGACAAACCGCACGGCATTGACGGGCGGCAGGCGCGCCGGGAGACGGGTCCACTCGTCGCCGCCATTCTCGCTGATCCAGGCGCCTCCCGTGGTCGAGCCCATCACCAGGCGTTCGCCGCTGTCATCGATATCAAGGCCGTGGCGGTAGGCGAGCTCGTAGCTCGGCTCCTGTGGCAGACCCCGGTCAAGGATCTCGAAGCTGCGGCCGCCGTCGCGTGTGCGGGTGACGACGAATTTGCCGTCTTTCGGGTAGCGGAATTCATCCTTCACCGCGGGTACGAACCAGGCGGTACCGGCATGGCCCGGGTGCACGACGACCGCGAAGCCGAAATTGGAACAATTCGGCGGCGTCACTTCGTTCCATGTGGCCAGGTCGTCCGCGGACCGGAAGATGCCGTTATGATGCTGCATTCAATAGCTCTGCGGCGCGCTGGCGCACTGCGCCATCCGGTGAACATCCTGCGTCACTCCGCCATAGGCGAGTTCCGGCGGCATATACGCCGCGCGCATGCCTTCGGTTCGCAGCGCCCAGCTCGCGCCGGCGTCGCGGCTTTGCCAGACCCCGCCGGTGGAGACCGCGACGCTCAGAGAGCGGTGATCGCGCGGGTCGACGCAGATCGTATGGATGCCGGGCTGGTCATAGCCGCCGCCGAACCAGTTTTCCCGTTCCGGCAGGTTCCAAAGGGCTTCATTGAGCGTCCAGCTCTCGCCGCCGTCCGCCGTATAGAACAGGCCGCCGGGAATCGTGCCGGCCCAGATGCCGCCCGGTTGATCCGAGCCGTCGGTCTCCAAGGCCCAGATCTGGCTGACGGAAGGTCCCTCGCCGGCGGGTTGCGCTTTCGGGAAAGCGGGCATAGTGATCTCCTTCCAGCTCCGTCCCTCATCGAGGGAGCGGTGGAGTTTCGGACCGAAATGCCCTAGGTTGAGCGCCGCATAAAGCGCACCGTCGCGCGGATCGCGTATGGCAAGCGTCACCGGGCTGCCCATGAACGCCGGATCGTCATCGAGTTGCCAGCCATTGAGCCGGCGCGTGAAGGAGAACAGCCCCTTGCGGCTGGCGATGAGCACACGCTCCCTCATAAAACCATCCCTCAGCCGCCGGATAATGCTTGCAGGACGTAGATCTCGCTCCCTGTCTTTACCGGGGCATCAAGCGCCTCCGCACGCGGGAGTTGACAGCCGTCCACGAAAATCACGACATGGCGGCGCACATTGCCTTGATCATCGAGAATGTAGTGCTCGAGCCCGGGGTGATCGGTGAAGGCGGCGGTGAGCACGCCGCCGACATCGGGTGCCTCGTAGTGGCAGGGACCGCTCGGTGCCACGCTGCCCAAATGACTGGTGAAGACAACTTTGGCCACGCCCAACGCCCTTCTGATTCAGAGCGGCTGTAAAGCAACGCTAAGCGTTAACGCTCGCTACGCTCGAGGTTTGTTTCCCATCTGGCAGGCGGTTCGAGCGCTCGTGTCGCGCTGCCCAGAGTTACCTCGCGCTCAAGAGACCGGCAGGCGTACATTGCGCCGTCCCATGGCTTTCGGCTTGCGGCGTTTCAGGCGCTTCGCCTCCTTGTGGCGGCGTTGCGCCGCGGCGATGAGCTGTTCCTGGCAGCCGTCGCCGTTCTCGGCGGTTGGGCGGCGCTGTACGTAGGTGCCGTCGGGCTGCATGTCCCACGCGCTGCGTTGGTCCGCAAGATGCAGATCGATGATCTGGCGCAGCTCCGCCTGCAGCCCCGCCTCCTCCACGGGCACCAGCACTTCCACGCGATGCTCGAGGTTGCGCATCATGGAATCGGCGGAACCGATATAGTACTCCTCGTTTCCGCCGTTGCGAAAATAGTAAATACGGCTGTGCTCCAGGAATCGGCCGACGATGCTGAGGACGCGAATGTTCTCGGACAAGCCGGGGATCCCCGGGCGCAGCCGGCAGGTGTCCCTTATCAGCAGATCCACGCGTACCCCCGCGCGCGAGGCGAGATAGAGCTCACGGGTGATATCGGAATCCTCCAGGGCGTTCATTTTCATTTGGATGAGGCCGGGCCGCGCGGGAGCGTGAAGCTCGATCTCGCGGCGTATCTTTGCGATCAGCGCCCGCTTCAAGAGCTTCGGGGCCGGCAGGATCTTGCGGTAGTCCCGCTTGGGCGTATAGCCGGTGGTCAGGTAATTGAATAGCTCGATCAAGTCCCGGCCGATGTCCTCGTTGCAGGTGAGAAGACCGAGGTCGTCGTAGAGCCGGGCCGTTCCGGCATGATAATTCCCCGTCCCCAAGTGGGCATAGAGGCGCAAGCCGTTGTAGTCGCGTCGAACGACCAGCACGAGCTTGCAGTGCGTCTTGAGGCCCACCACGCCGTAGGTGACATGGATGCCCGCCTCTTCCATCCGGCTCGCCCAGCGAATGTTGGCCGCCTCATCGAAACGCGCCTTGAGCTCGACCACGACGGCCACCTGTTTGCCATTCTGCGCGGCTTCGATGAGGTAATCGACGATCCGGGTTTCACCCGAGGTGCGGTAAAGGGTCATCTTGATCGCGCGCACCTTGGGGTCGTTACTCGCCTCGAGCAAAAACCGCTCGACCGAGCTCGAAAAGGATTCGTAGGGATGCTGCACGAGTATGGAGCCGTGGTCGCGAATCGCGTAGAAGATTTTCGGCGAGTCGAGCTTCGGGTGATTCACTGGATAGTGGGCCGGGTAGTGGAGATCCGGTTCCGGCAACATGGCGATTTCCCAGAGCGCGCGCTTCGCCAGCATGGCATCGTCTATGTAGAAAACGTCGGCCTGTTCGTTGAGGCCGAAATCCGCCGCGAGCATCCCGCGGCGGAAGGGATCCATATTACGCTCCACCTTCATTCGCACGATCGGGGCGAAGCGCCGCTCGCGTACCTCGGATTCGATCATCGCGAGCAGGTCGTCCGCGCGCTCCTCGTCATGCTCGGTATTGGCGTTGCGAGTGACCTGAAACAGCTCGCAGGCGCGTACCTCCATCCTGGGGAACAGCAAGTCCAGGTTGTGGGACATGACCTGTTCCAGGGCGACAAAGCGTTTCGAGTCCCCTAGCGGGAGAAAGCGCGGGATGTCCGGACCGATCGGCACTTTCACCCGGGCGCGGACCTCCTCGTCGTCTTCGGTGTAGGAGAGGGTCACGAAGAGATTCAGCGAGAGATTCGAGATGAACGGAAACGGATGCGCGGAGTCGACTGCCTGCGGCGTCACCAGGGGAAAGATGTTCTCGATGTAATGTGCGCGCATCGCCGCCTGCTCATCGTCGGTCAGCGCCTCATAAGAGAGGATGGCGATGCCGTGCGCTTCCAGCGCCGCGCGCAACGTGGCGAGGAGCGCTTCGGATTCCGCCTCGATTTCGCGAACCACTGCATAGCACTCTTCGATTTGCTGCTCCGGCAATCGGCCGTCAATGCTGCGTTCACGCAAACCGGCTCCCACCTGCTGCTTCAAGCCGCCGATGCGCTTCATGAAGAACTCGTCCAAATTGGCATCGGCGATGGCGAGAAACTTGAGGCGCTCTAGCAAGGGCGTGCGCTCGTCGCCGGCCTCGTGCAAAACTCGCCGATTGAAGGCAAGCCAGGTAAGCTCGCGGTTGAGGTAATACTCGGGAGCGTCGAGCTCGATTCCGCTGCGTTCGTCGGCGGCTGTGGGGCGGCTCGAATCCGCCGAGGGCGCATCGCGTGATG
>NZ_JBXWZQ010000106.1:0-15739 GCF_059432795.1 Nitrococcus sp.
GATGGCGTGCGTGGCGAAGTCCCAAGGACCATGAAAACTATGGCCCATCTCCCGCAGGACATCATGAGATTCCGCGACGAACAGCGATTGACCGAAGAAATCTCCAAATACCAGCGGCCCGACCGAAAAATAACCAATCACGACGGACGGTATGGCCAACAGGATCAGCGGCCATTCCATCGCCCTTCGCACATAGCGAGGCAAATGTGCCATGTGCTCTTTGGCATGAGCGTCGATACGCTCCGGGCCCCAGAACACCAAAAAGTAGAGTCGAAAGCTGTACAGCGCCGTCACGAACACGCTCAGCAGCACCAGCCAGTAGGCCAGCGTGGCTCCGGCACGGTCCGTCTCGTGCACCGCCTCGATGATGATGTCTTTCGAGTAATATCCCGAGAAAAAAGGCGCGGCGACCAATGCCAGCGTCGCCAGCAGCATCGTAAAGTGCGTGACGGGCAGATAGCGGCGCAGATTGCCCATCTTGCGCATGTCTTGCTCGTGATGCAGCGCCACGATAACGGCGCCGGCCGCCAGGAACAGCAGCGCCTTGAAAAAGGCGTGGGTCATAAGGTGGAAAATGCCTACGGCGTAAGCCGACGCACCTAGCGCCACAAACATGTAACCCAGTTGCGAGAGCGTCGAGTAGGCGATCACGCGTTTGATGTCGTTCTGCACGATGCCGATCAGCCCCATTGCAAACGCGGTCATGGCCCCGAATAGCAATACCACCGACAGCGCCGTATCGGAGAGCTCGAACAGCGGCGACATTCGCGCCACCATGAAGATGCCGGCTGTCACCATCGTGGCGGCATGGATCAGCGCCGATATCGGGGTGGGGCCTTCCATCGAATCCGGCAGCCAAACATGCAAGGGAATCTGGGCCGATTTCCCCATTGCGCCCACGAACAACAGAATGCAGGCGAGCGTGATCACGGACCAAGACCAGCCGGGTAGGACGGTAATGATTAGATGCGGCTGCGCATGCGCGGCCGAGAAGATCTGCTGGTAATCGAGACTGCCGAAAGTGGCCAATAGCAGCGCTATTCCCAGCAAAAAGCCCATGTCACCGACTCGGTTGACCAGAAAGGCTTTCAGGCTTGCGAAAACGGCGCTCTCGCGCGTAAACCAAAAGCCGATCAGCAGGTAGGAGACCAGGCCCACCGCCTCCCAGCCGAAGAACAGCTGCAGGAAATTGTTCGCCATCACGAGCATGAGCATGGCGAACGTAAACAGGTTGATGTAGCTGAAGAAGCGTTGATAGCCGGGGTCGTCATACATATAGCCGATGGTGTAGATATGCACCATCAGCGAGACGAAAGTGACCACCGCCATCATCACCGCTGTGAGCTGATCGACTAGGAAGCCAATCTCCATTCGCAGCCCGCCGGCAACGGCCCACGTATAGACCGTTCCGTTATAGGGCTCGGGGTCCCCCAATACGAAGCGGGCGAGGACCAGCAAGGACAGCAGGCAAGAAAAACCGACCGCCGCAATGGCTACGCGATGCGATGCGAGACGTCCAAGCCGATGCCCGAACAGACCGACGATGATTGCTCCGAGCAGCGGCGCCAGTGCGATGGCGAGGTACATGTATTCCATCCAATCAGCCCTTCATCCTGTTCAGATCGCCAACGTTGATGGTGTTGGTGTTGCGAAACAAAACGACCAGGATAGCCAGGCCGATAGCCGACTCGGCGGCGGCAACAGTAAGAATGAAGAACACGAATACCTGCCCCTGGATATCGCCCAAATAGTGCGAGAAGGCAATGAAGTTGAAGTTCACGGCCAAAAGTATCAGCTCGATGGACATCAGCAGAATAATGGCGTTTTTCCGGTTGAGAAAAATGCCGGCCATGCCGAGGCTGAACAGGATCGCCCCCAGCACGAGATAGTGGGAAAGCTGCACCATGGCTGTGATCCTAACTCTGCGAGCCGATCGTTGATCGCTCTTGTACTTACTTTCGCTTTTCCGACGCCATCGAGACGATCCGGAGCCGTTGTTCCTTATGCACGCGGACCTGGCGGTCGATATTCTGATACTTGGTATCCGGCCGACGACGATGGGTCAACATGATGGCAGCAACGATAGCGACCAACAGCACAACCGAGGCGATCTCGAAGGGATAGGCGTAAACCGTGTACAGCACGCTGCCAAGTGCTGTGGTATTGCTCATGCCCGGGCTCTCCACCGGCGCGGAAGCAGTCAGCGTATGCATCAGCTTGACTTCGTCGGAACCGACCACCAGCGCCATCTCCAAGACCATTACCAGCCCGACCAGGGCACCGATGGGAAGATACCGGGCAAAGCCCTCGCGCATGGGGGCAAGATTGATGTCGAGCATCATCACCACAAACAGGAACAACACCATGACCGCCCCGACGTAAACCAGCACCAGGGCGATGCCCAAAAACTCGGCCTCTGCCATCAACCACAACGCCGCGCTGTTGAAGAAGGCCAACACCAAGAATAATGCGGAATGCACCGGGTTCTTAGCCGTGATGACCATCGTTGCGGCGAATAGCAAAACCGCCGCGAATATATAGAAAAGCACCAGCTCTACCACGTGCCTAACGCTCCCAGTCGACCGCGCTTGTTTCGGGGGCCTGTGTGGCCGGATTAGCGATACGGTGCGTCCGCCGCCCGGTCCCTGGCGAGCTGTTGCTCGTACTCATCACCGATCGCCAGCAACTCCTGCTTATGGATGACGTTCTCACCGCGGCGCTCGAAGTGATACTCGTAAATGCGGGTCTCGACGATCGAGTCCACTGGACAGGACTCTTCACAAAAACCGCAATAAATGCATTTGAACAGATCAATATCGTAGCGCGTGGTGCGACGTGTGCCATCCTCGCGCGGCTCTGACTCGATGGTAATCGCCAATGCCGGGCAGACGGCCTCACAGAGCTTGCAGGCAATGCAACGCTCCTCACCGTTGGGATAGCGACGCAGCGCGTGCAACCCACGGAACCGCGGCGATTGCGGCGCCCGTTCCTCCGGATATTCAATCGTGTACTTGTGCGTAAAAAGATGTCGGCCGGTAAGACGCAACCCCTGGAGTAGCTCGATGAGCAGGAAGCTATTGAATAAGTCCCGAATGGCCTGCATAGCCGCACCTCCGCTCAGAACCAGGGTCCGAACCCGGTCAAGATGAAAATCGATTCCACGATCAGCCATACCACCGTCACCGGGATCAGCACCTTCCACCCTAGGCGCATGATCTGATCGTAGCGATAGCGCGGAAATGTGCCGCGGAACCAAATGTAACCGAACAGGAAAAATCCTGCCTTGAGGCAAAACCATACGGGTCCGGGCACGAGATCGAAAACCGGCCCGATAAAGGGCACTCCGTGAAACGGCGAATACCAACCGCCAAGGAACATCACGGACGCCAGCCCCGCAATCAGGATCATATTGGCGTATTCGGCAAGGAAAAAGATCGCGAATGCGATTCCCGAATACTCCACATGGAAGCCGGCGACGATTTCCGATTCTCCCTCGGCAACGTCGAACGGCAGCCGGTTGGTTTCCGCGACACCTGAGATCCAGTAGACGAGGAACAGTGGCAGCAGCGGCAGCCAGAACCAATTCCAGACCGGTCCTTGCTGAGCCTGCACGATCTCACTAATGTTCAGGCTCCCGGCTGCCATGAGAACCCCCACGAGCGCAAAGCCCATGGCGATCTCGTAGGAAACCACTTGCGCGCCGGCGCGCATCGCCCCGATCAATGCATACTTCGAATTCGACGCCCAACCGGCGACGATGACCCCGTAGACACCCATCGACGCCATAGCCAGCACGTACAGGAGTCCGGCGTTGATATCTGCGATGGCCATTCCTTCGCCGACCGGCAGGACGGCCCAGGCCGCCAGCGCGGGGATAATGGAGAAAAGCGGCGCCAGAAGGAAGAGGAAGCGATTGGCATTCTGAGGAATGACCACTTCCTTCATCAGAAGCTTACAGGCGTCGGCGATGGGCTGTAACAGCCCATAAGTCCCGACCCGGTTGGGGCCCTTACGCCATTGGATCCAGCCGATCACTCTGCGCTCGGCATAGGTCATATAGGCCACCGCCACGAACAGCGGCACGACCAGCGCAACGATTTTCGCTACGATCCAGATAAGGCCTGTCAATTCCGCCATGATTGTTCTCGTCGTATCCCTGGCGCCGCGATCGCCTTAGAGGCGCTCTACGGTAACTTCGCCGATCATCGGCCCCAGAGCGGCCGTACTGGCGCCGCCGGCCGTGATCCACACGGTATCCGCTGGCAGATCCGGGTCGAAACGCAACGTCAGCTGTTTGGCTTGGCCGCTCTGGCGGACGCGCACCCGCGCACCGTCCTCGAATCCCAGCCGCGACGCCGTCTCGGGGGCCATGTAAGCCGCCGTATCATCAGCCTGTACGGTACGCTGCAGGGCCAGTGCACGACGCACCAGCGGGTCTAGCGCATAAATGCCGCATGTCCCCAGGCGTAACAATCCCTCGAGTTTCACTGGCTCCAGCCCCTCGGGCTTCCAACGCGGCGGCGGGGGCGGCGAGATATGGCCGATGAGCTCGCGGATTTCGCCGTGAATTTCATTGGGAGCGTTATAACCGAACCCGGTGAGCCTGAGCAAATTGCCGAGCACCCGTAGAATTCGCCAAGCGGGACGCCCTTCCCCGACGGGCTTGGTCAGGCCGGAGAAACTCTGCCAGAGGCCCTCGGCGTTGACGAACGTGCCCGCTGTCTCGGTGAACGCGCCCATCGGCAATATGACATCGGCGTAGGCGCGCATGGCCTCCGTGGCGTAAGGCGAGAACATCAGCACGAAATCAGCCGCGTCCACGGCCCGTCGCGCAGCCGCACTATCCCAGCAATCGAACTCCGGCTCGACATTGAACAGAATCAAGGCGCGCCGCGGGGCATCCAGCATCTCGCGAAGATTCAGACCCGGTTTGCCCGGATGCGAGGGGTGGTGTTGCGGAACGGCTCCCACCTGCCACGCACCGGCGCAATTGGCACCTTGCGAGAGTACGCCGTAGTGACTCCCGGACAGCTCGGCCAACAACGCCGCTAAAGCCCGCAGTTCCGCTCCCGCCGGGTGAGCCTCGACCAGCGCGCCAACAAATACGGCGCTACGCGCACCCTGCGCCAATCGCTTCGCGATACGCTGGTGCGCGGCATCCGGCGTACGTTGCCCCACCCACGTCTCCAGTCGTGAGGGGCGCGGAACACTTTGCTGCTCGGCCATTGCCGCGACAATCAGCGCGAGCTCCGAGGCGAATTCCCGAGCAGAGACAACCTGCTCTTCTGCCGGAGAGAAGTTCCACTCGAACGCCCGCGGGTTCAAAAACATCACCTGGCCACCCGCCTGAGCGGCCTTGCGCAAGCGATGATTGAACAACGGCAGGTCCCAGCGTGTATAGGCGCCGATAATCAGAGCGGCATCAAGACGCTCGACAGCCGTGAGGCCTAACCCCAGATAAGGAAAGGCCGGCGCGGTCCCATCGTCGCGAAAATCGGCTTGGCGCAAGCGATGGTCAATATTGCGGCTGCCCAGCCCGCGTAACAAGCGCCCGAGCAGGTACATCTCCTCGAGCGTCGCGCTCGGCGATACCCATGCGCCGAGGTGCTCGGCCCCATGGGTATCAACCGTGCGCCGCAATCCCGCGACCACAGATTCCAGCGCGTCCTGCCACTCGACCTCTTTCCAGGTATCGCCCTGGCGCAGCAGCGGCCGGTGCAGTCGATCCTCGCTATAAATCCCCTCATAACTGAAGCGGTCGCGATCGGCGATCCAGCTCTCATTGATCTCCTCGTTGTCCCGCGGCACCACCCGCTTGACCGTCCCCTCCACTTGGTGGATATAGACGTTCGAGCCAATCGCATCGTGCGGCGCGATACCCGGGTGGCTCAACATCTCCCAAGCCCGGGCGCGAAACCGAAACGGTTTGGAGGTCAGCGCTCCGACGGGACAAAGATCGATAATGTTACCCGAGAGTTCCGAGTGCACGCCCCCGCCGGAGAACGTACCGATCTCCATGTGCTCGCCCCGGTACATACCACCAAGCTCATACTGACCTGCGACCTCATCGAGAAAACGGACACAACGCGTGCAGTGGATACAGCGGGTCATGTCGGTGGCCACCAAGGGCCCCAGATTCTCGTCCTTCACGACCCGCTTGCGCTCGGTGAACCGGGACAGGCTTCGTCCGAAGCCCATCGAAACGTCCTGCAACTCGCACTCACCGCCCTGGTCGCAGATGGGGCAGTCCAAGGGGTGGTTGATCAGCAGAAACTCCATGACACCACGCTGAGCGGCCAGCGCGCGCTCAGATCGGGTCCGCACCTTCATACCCTCGGCAACCGGCGTCGCGCAGGCCGGTAGCGGCTTGGGCGCGCGCTCCACCTCCACCAGGCACATACGGCAATTGGCGACGACGGAGAGTTTGCGATGGTAGCAAAAGCGCGGGATATCAATGCCGACCCGGTCGGTCGTCTGAATCAGCATTGAGCCTTTCGGCGCCTGCATTTCCACACCGTCGACCTCGATGGTCACCATCTCCGGTGCGCTTTGGTCGACTCGAGCGCTCATGCGGCACGCTCCGCGACGAGGGAACGCTTGTGCTCGATGTAGTGCACGAACTCGTCCCGCCAGTGCTTGAGCACGCTTTGCACGGGCCACGCGGCTGCTTCCCCGAACGCGCAAATCGTATGCCCTGCGATCTGCCCTGCAGCCGACTCGAGCAGTTCCAGGTCCTCCCAACGGCCCTTGCCCTCGTAGATCCGCTTGATAACGCGATACATCCATCCGCAGCCTTCCCGGCACGGCGTGCACTGACCGCAGGACTCGGCATAATAGAACCGGGCGATGCGCAGGATGACTTTGATCATATCCGTCGTCTCGTCCATAACCACAACCCCCCCGGAGCCCAGACCAGAGCCGGCCTTCATGAGGCTGTCATAGTCCATGTCCAGCTCGAGCATCTGCTCGCCCGGAACCATTGGCATCGAGGAGCCTCCCGGGATCACCGCTTTGAGCTTGCGCCCGTCGCGGACTCCTCCGGCCAACTCCAGCAACTTACGGAAGGGAAACCCCAGAGGCACCTCATAATTGCCCGGCTTGACCACATGCCCCGAGACCGAGAAGCATTTGACACCCCCGTTGTTTGGTTTGCCCAGTCCGAGAAACCACTCGGCACCGTTACGAATGATGGAAGGGACGGAGGCGAAGGTCTCCGTATTGTTCACCGTCGTCGGACGACCGTAGAGACCGAATTGAGCCGGGAACGGGGGTTTGAAACGCGGCATGCCCTTTTTGCCTTCCAACGACTCGAGCAATCCGCTTTCCTCACCGCAAATATAGGCTCCCGCCCCATAGACGTTATGCAGCTGGAAACCGAAACCGCTGCCGAGGATGTCCTCACCGAGATAACCTGCCTCGCGCGCCTCGCTCAACGCCTGTTCCATGCGCTGAAAAGGCTCGCGCATGAACTCTCCGCGCAGGTAGTTATATCCCACGTCGGCGCCCATGGCGTAACCGGCGATGATCATACCCTCAACGAGGGCATGGGGGTTATAACGCAGAATGTCGCGGTCTTTACAGGTTCCAGGCTCCGACTCATCGGAGTTGCACACGATATATTTCTGACCTGGCGCATTGCGCGGCATAAAGCTCCATTTGACCCCCGTCGCAAAGCCGGCTCCTCCTCGGCCGCGCAGCGCGGAGCGCTTAACGGCATCAACTATATCTTCGGGCTTGATCTTCTCGTCGAAAATCTTGTGCAACGCTCGATAACCACCCACTTTGCGGTAATTCTCGAACGTCCATGGGGAGTCGAATCGGAGGGTTGCGAAGCAAACCTCGTTAGCCATGGCTACTCCAGCTTATCCAGAATCTTGTCCACTTTCGCCGGCGTGAGATCCGTGTAGTATTCTTCATCGACCAGCATCATCGGCGCTCCGGCACACGCGGCCAGACATTCCTCCTCGCGCTTGAGCGTTATGCGACCATCGGCGGTCGACTCGCCCACCGAGATGCCGAGCTTTTTTTCGATGTGCTCTACAAGCTGATCCGCGCCGCTGAGCATGCACGAAATATTGGTGCAGACGTTAATCTTGTGCCGGCCGGTCGGCTCGAGATCGAACATTGAATAAAACGTTCCCACCTCATAGACGGCGACCGGGGGCAACCCGAGATAGTCGGCCACGGCATCCATAAGCTCGCGACTGAGCCAGCCACCGTTGCCTTCCTGAGCAATGTGCAGAGCAGGAATCACCGCTGAGCGCTTACCCTCACCAGGAAATTTCGCGAGCCAATGATCGATTTCACCGCGCTGTTCGGCGCTGAGCAGTTCCTCCGACAAACGTCCCCGCTTCACCGATCGATCTCCCCGAAAACGATATCCATGGTGCCGATGATCGTGACCACATCAGCGAGCATATGGCCACGGCTCATTTCATCCATGGCCGCCAAATGCGGGAACCCAGGCGCCCGCAATTTCAGTCGATAGGGCTTGTTCGCGCCGTCGGAGATAATGTATGCACCGAACTCCCCTTTCGGCGCCTCCACGGCCGCATAAGCCTCGCCGTTGGGCACGCAATAACCCTCCGTAAAGAGCTTGAAGTGATGAATCAACGATTCCATGTCGTCTTTCATCTCTTCGCGGGACGGTGGCGCAACCTTGTGGTCGTCGACCATCACCGGGCCCGGGTTGCTGCGCAGCCAGTCGACACATTGATTGATGATGTGCACGCTCTGGCGCATCTCCTCGATACGGACCAGATAACGATCGTAGCAATCGCCACGCGTTCCTACGGGGATATCGAAAGCCAGACGATCGTAGACTTCGTAGGGTTGTTTCTTGCGCAAATCCCACTCGACGCCGGACCCACGCAGCATGGGACCAGTAAAGCCCAGCTGCAGCGCTCTCTCCGGCGACACTACGGCCACATCCACCAGACGCTGCTTCCAGATACGGTTGTCGGTCAGCAGGGTCTCGTATTCGTCGATGTATCCAGGGAAATCCGCCGCAAAGGCTGAAATATAGTCCAGCATCGAGCCTTGACGCGCCTGATTCAGGCGGTCCAGATCTTTTGGGGAGCGCTTCGAGGAGGGCTCATACTGGGGCATCTGCACCGGCAGATCCCGATAAACGCCGCCCGGGCGATAATAGGTTGCGTGCATGCGCGTACCGGACACGGCCTCGTAGCAGTCCATAAGGTCCTCGCGCTTGGCGAAGCAATACAGAAAGACCGTCATCGCTCCTACGTCGAGGGCGTGCGCGCCTAGCCAGAGCAAGTGGCTCAAGATCCGCGTAATCTCGTCGAAGAGCACGCGGATGTACTGTGCGCGAATCGGTGGCTCAATCCCCAGCAGCTTCTCGATGGCGAGCACGTAGGCGTGCTCGTTACACATCATGGAGACGTAGTCCAGCCGATCCATGTAGCCGATGCTCTGATTGAACGGCTTGGTCTCGGCGAGCTTCTCGGTGGCGCGATGCAACAGGCCGACGTGCGGATCAGCCCGCCGAACCACCTCGCCGTCAAGCTCCAACACCAAACGCAGCACGCCGTGCGCCGCAGGGTGCTGCGGGCCAAAATTCACCGTATAGCTACTGATCTCAGGCATCGCCGCGCTCTTCCTCCGATGCCCGATCGGCATATCGGTTGTCGCTGCGGATCACCCGGGGCACGAGCACTCGAGGCTCGATGCTGACAGGTTCGTAGACCACGCGCTTGCGTTCCTCGTCATAGCGGACCTCGACATTGCCGATCAAAGGAAAATCCTTGCGGAATGGATGGCCGACGAAGCCGTAATCGGTAAGAATCCGGCGCAGATCAGGATGGCCGTTAAAGATGATGCCGAACAGGTCGAACGCCTCGCGCTCGAACCAATCCGCACAGCTCCAGACCGAGACCACCGAATCGAGCAGCGGGAAATTATCGTCCCCACAGAAAGCGCGAACCCGCACCCGCTGGTTCAGCGCCACCGAGAGCAGATGGTAGACTGCCGCGAAGCGCCTGCCTGTGTTCGACGTGATCTCATGCACGCCATAGATCCCGGTAAGCCCCAGCCGACCTGTACTAAACCCGTCGACCCCTCGGCTAAAGCCCGTGGAGCTCGCTCGCTCGGTGATCCATTCATCCTGCCCATAAGCCGCGTAGTCGACCCCGGCGATGTCGATGAGCTGGTCGAAGCGGAAAGCGTCGTGGTCACGCAGTTCCCCCATGACTCGCAGGAGGTCGCTGCGGTTGACCGTGAGCGTCAGCTCTCCGTATCGCACCCGCGATTCGATGACCGAGCCGCCCAAGACCTGCTCCAGGCGGTCGGCTAATTGTTCCACTGGAACAGCCATGAGGGTTTCTCTCTCAGCGGGCGATCGTATTAGTGCGACGGATCTTTTTTTGTAATTGAACGATACCGAAGAGAAGGGCTTCGGCGGTCGGCGGACAGCCCGGCACGTACACATCCACCGGCACGATCCGATCGCAACCACGCACTACCGCGTAGGAGTAGTGATAGTAGCCGCCACCATTGGCACAGGAGCCCATGGAGATCACCCATTTCGGATCCGCCATCTGGTCGTAAACCCGGCGCAAAGCCGGTGCCATCTTGTTGACCAAGGTGCCGGCCACAATCATGACATCGGACTGCCGTGGCGACGGCCGGAACACGATACCGAATCGATCCAGATCATACCGCGCGGCGCCGGCGTGCATCATCTCCACCGCACAGCAGGCAAGGCCAAAGGTCATCGGCCAAAGCGAACCCGTTCGCGCCCAGTTGATCAATTTGTCCGCGGAAGTGGTGACGAAGCCTCGCTCCAGAACGCCTTCTATTCCCATTCCAGCGCCCCTTTTTTCCACTCGTAGAGAAACCCGATCAAAAGGATACCCACGAAGATTGCCATAGCGGCGAATCCGAACAGTCCGATCCGATCCAGCACAACGGCCCACGGGAAAAGAAAGGCAATTTCCAGATCGAAAATAATGAACAGGATGGCGACCAGGTAATACCGCACATCGAATTTCATTCGGGAGTCTTCGAACGCTTCAAAACCACATTCGTAAGGCGAGAGCTTATTCTCGTCCGGACGCCGAGGAGCAAGGATCATTCCGGCTATAAGCGGTGCGACACCGGCCACGACTGCGATCACGAGAAAAACGAGAATTGGCAAATAACTCTCAAGCATCGAGAATGATTCCTCGCAACCGACTCCCAAAATCCGGCTTGCATTTCGTGCTAAACAGGTTGGTGGTGCGGATGGCCGGACTCGAACCGGCACGGCTTGCGCCACTGCCCCCTCAAGACAGCGTGTCTACCAGTTCCACCACATCCGCGCGATCGCCAAGTTCCCTATTCGCCAGACCATCTCAACCCCAAAATTATTATCGGAACATGGCCTTACAAACAAATGCCGACATCGCGCGAACTAAGCGCAGTCTGCAGTCAAAGTGTGGTATTTTATCAGCCACGCCCTCTCTCGGCAATTGCCGAGAGCACTACGGGCTGTTGGAAGGAGGCGGCGCCGGGGCAGGCTCCGGCGCCTGCTCAGGTGCCGGCTCCGCCGGTGGCGGCGGCCCTTGCTCCTGTGACTGCGCCGGGGTCTCGTCCTGAATCGCGTCGCGGTCAATAACACTGTGAGGCTGACGATAGCTACCCGCCAGCATGGATAACACTAAGCTGGTTCCGAAAAACCCGGCGGCAAAAAGCGCCGTTATCTTACCTAGAAACGAAGTAGAACCGCGCGCCCCGAACACCGTAGCCGAGGCGCCGCTGCCAAAGGCAGCACCGGCGTCCGCTCCCTTGCCATGCTGAATGAGCACCAGTCCGATGAGCGAGGCGGCAATCACAAGGTGTGCGATTAAGATAGCGGTGTACATAAGTCCGCGTTCCCAGGAGATTAACGGAGGAAACCCATTCGCTTACGAGGGCATCTCATTGTGCGGACTCACCGGCACGGCAGATGGCCAGAAAATCATCCGCCTTGAGCGAGGCACCGCCGATGAGTCCACCGTCCACATCCGGCTGCCCGAAAAGAATCGAAGCATTCTCCGGCTTGACGCTGCCACCGTAGAGAATTTGCAGGTTCTCCGCAGCGCTCGCATCGTAGTCGGCCACCCGGTTACGGATATGAGCATGAGCTTCCTGCGCCTGCTCCGGAGTAGCGGTACGCCCCGTCCCAATGGCCCAGACCGGTTCATAGGCAATGATCGCCGAACGAAACGCCTGGGCACCCTGGTGCTCGAACACGGCCTGTATCTGCTCGTCGAGAACCGCCTCTGTTGCCCCCTTCTCTCGCTCGGCAAGTTGCTCGCCAACGCAGAGAATGGGTATCAGGCCATGGCGCTGCGCAGCCGCAAAACGGCTGGCCACCAGAGCACTACTCTCACCATAGAGGTGACGTCGCTCGGAGTGCCCGACGATGACCCAACGACAGCCCAGTTCAGCCAGCATGTCCCCCGCAATCTCACCCGTAAAAGCCCCCTGGTCCTGATCACAGACGTTCTGGGCACCCAAACCGACGACGCTTGCGGCAAGACTATCTGCGGCATCCCGCAGGAAGACGAAACTCGGGCAGACAACGACCTCATAGTCCGGACTTTGCGGGAGCCCTGCAGCGATCGCTTGAATCAACTCCCGCGTGCGTTCGCGCGACCCGTTCATCTTCCAATTCCCGGCAATCAACCTTGTACGCATCTGAATTCAGAAGGTCCCGTGTTCCCTGAAATAAGCCCGCAAGATTACGCTTCACGCAAATCTAAATCAATCCGCGATGACCGGGTTGGCAACCAGCGCCTCGGCCACGCGGTTCGCCAACCAATCCGTCAGCCGCTGCACATGTTGGCGATCCTGGCCTTCGATCATCACCCGGATGACCGGCTCGGTACCGGAGGAGCGCAGTAGCACGCGTCCAAATGCTCCGAGCTGTGACTCGATCTCGCGCACCGCGGCAGTGATCGCAGGCACCTCGAATGGATCCACACGCGCGGCCACGGGAACACTCACCATGTGCTGCGGCAGCTTGAACATCCCCTCGCACAGCCGACTGAGCGATTGGTTCGATTCGCTCATACAACTGAGCACCTGCAACGCGGAGACGATCCCATCGCCAGTGCTCGTGCGGTCGAGACAAATAATGTGTCCGGAGGATTCGCCGCCCAGGGCACCCTGGTGCTCCAACAACATTTCCATCACGTACCGATCGCCGACCTTGGCACGGAGCAAAGGCACGCCGAGCGTTCCGAGCGCACGCTCCAATCCCAGGTTGGTCATCAAAGTACCGACCACCGGCCCACGCAGCGTTCCCTGTTGTTGCCGATCGTGCGCAATGACCCAGAGCAATTGGTCACCGTCGAGCACTTCGCCCGACTCATCCACCATGATGACGCGATCGCCGTCGCCATCCAGTGCGATCCCGGCATCCGCGCCGCGATCCAGGACAGCCTGTTGCAGGCGGCTTGGATGCAGCGAGCCACAATCAACATTGATATTGAGCCCATCGGGCGCCACACCGAGACAGCTTACTTGCGCGCCGAGTTCTCGAAATACGGCTGGCGCGACTTGATAACCGGCACCGTTCGCACAATCCACGACGAGCTTAAAGCCATCCAAACGGGTGCCGAATGGAATGGAATGCTTGCAGAACTCGATATAACGTCCGGGTGCATCCATCATCCGATAGGCTTTACCGAGCCGTCTCGAAGCAACGGTGGTAATCGGTTCGTCCATGGTTGCCTCGATGGCCAGTTCCGTTTCATCGTCCAGCTTTCGCCCCTCGGCAGAAAAGAACTTAATACCATTATCATGGTGCGGGTTATGGGAGGCACTGATCACAATGCCGGCGTTAGCCTGCAACGTGCGGGTAAGATAGGCGATGGCGGGAGTCGGCATGGGGCCCAGCAGTTGGATATTCACGCCGGCGGCGGATAAGCCCGCCTGCAGGGCGGACTCGAACATGTAGTTCGAAATCCGCGTATCTTTGCCGATGAGCACTTGATTGTTGGCGCCGCGACCGGAGAGAACACGCCCGGCAGACCAACCGAGCCTGAGCATGAAATCCGGTGTTATGGGGAATTCGCCGACGCGCCCCCTGATACCGTCTGTTCCAAAATAGCGCTTGTCCATGGAAGAATCCCTATTCCGGCGCAGTTACTTGTTGGAATTTGCAATCCGTTAACCTCGTATTCCCGCAGGATCACGAGGGCGGCACCTTTTATACTCTGCATTCCCAAAGGTTATCGGCGCCTGTATCCAGCATTATACGCCCACTACCAAATTTTATGAGCCACTTCATGCGTGTCGTTCAATCCTGATTCTGAACACGCTCGACAATTCGCAGCGCCTCAACCGTTGCCGCGACATCGTGAGTGCGAATAATCTGCGCCCCGTTGACCACCGCAAGCACGCTCGCCGCCAGACCGCTTGCGAACCGCTCCCCGACCGAACGCTCGGCAAGCTTGCCCAGAAAAGATTTGCGCGAAAGCCCGGCCAACACCGGCAGCCCGAAATCGCTGAACCGATGCAGCCGTTTCAACAGGCGCAGATTATCCGCCAGCGTTTTGCCGAAACCAAAGCCCGGATCGAGGATCAGCCGCTCGCCGTCGAGTCCGGCGTCTACACACGCGCGTATTCGCTCTTCAAAGAATTGATGAATCTCCTCCAGCACGTCGTCGTAGCGCGGGTTTGCCTGCATGGTTTGCGGCGTGCCCTGCATGTGGACCAGGCAGACCGGAAGGCGTGTCTCTATGGCGGCGGCCAATGCGCCCGGGCGCTGCAGCGCCATGATGTCATTGATCAACCCCGCTCCAGCGGCGCCGGCCGCACGCATCACTTCCGGCTTCGTCGAATCCAGAGAAAGCGGTACCGGCAACTCCCGCGCCAGCGTTTCGATGACTGGAAGGACGCGGTCGAGTTCCTCGGCCACGGTGATTTCCACGGCGCCCGGGCGACTGGATTCGCCGCCCACGTCAATGATCGCAGCGCCCTCTTCTACCATGGTCCACGCCCGGGTGATTGCGGCGTCCAGACAAAAAAAATCACCCCCGTCCGAAAAGGAATCGGGGGTGATGTTCAGAATGCCCATCACGCGAGGCGAGGACAAATCAACTATTTTGCCACCGCACTCGAGCATCTTCGGCGTAGCGGCCGCCGCCATAAGCCCGCCGGCTAGTGCTCACTAGCGGGTCGACCGATTTTGCCGCCGGATTTGTCGCCCGGCGCTTTCTCGCCCGGCTGTTTATCAATGCCGCCGGCACCGGATGCAGAGGCCGGGCCGTCCCAGTCCTCGGGAGGACGTGGTGGTCGGCCATTCAAGATATCCTCGATCTGCTGGCGGTTGAGCGTCTCGTATTTAATCAGCGCTTCCGCCATATTGGCCAACTTGTCATTGTTCTCTTCGAGGATCTTCTTGGCGCGACGGTAATTCTCGTCGATGATGCGCCTCACCTCTTCATCGATGGCATGCGCGGTCTCATCGGAGATCTGCTTGTGCTGGTTCACGGCAGGCCCGAGAAACACCTCGCCCTCGTCCTCGCCGAAAGCAAGCCGCCCCCTTCGATCGGACAGGCCCCATGTGGTAACCAAATTGCGGGCTAGTTCGGTGGCGGTCTGTATGTCGTTCTGCGCGCCCGAGGTAACCCGCTCCCGACCGAAGGTCATCTCCTCGGCGAGGCGGCCACCGATAAGGCTCGCCAGCCGGCTGTTGAGGCGTTGCTTGGTATAACTGTAGCGATCCTCCTCGGGCAAGAACATCGTCACA
>NZ_JBXWZQ010000107.1:0-6235 GCF_059432795.1 Nitrococcus sp.
ATCAGCGAAGCGTCGACCGAGAACGTCGTGTCGACCGCACGGCCGAGCGCCTTCGCGATGCGCTCGCGGCACTCGTTCTGCCGCCGCATATCCAGTTCCTCGGCGGTCACCACGCGAACGACGGAACGCTCACCCAGGCCTGCGACGAGCCGGGAACGGTCGCTTTCTTCCATGCTCCGGAGCTGTTGGCAAACGGCCTCGACGAAGCGCCCGTCACCGCCGGGCGGGGTGCTGAGGGAGAGGAGTCTGCGTGCGATTCCCACTCCAACCTCGACGCTTTTACGTCTGAGCGCCCGTGCCGCGTCGGCGCGCTCGTGCTCGAGTCGCGCCCGGCCCGCGGCGAGGAGTCGCTCCATTTCGGCTCGCGCCTCCGTCTCCAGACGGGCTCGCTCCTCACGGGCCTGGCTGTGCGTTTCCTCGAGCGCTCGCGCGCGCTCGGCCGCTGCCGACTCCCGCTCCTGCTCCAGTCCCTCCCGCTCCGCCGCGAGCGCCCGGTGCGCCGACTCATCGGCCTGTTGCAGACGCTCGATCTCCGCCTGCCGGCGGCCGATCACACCGAGCACGGGCCGGTAGAGAAGGCGCTCGAGCAGCCAGACGAGGACGAGGAAGTTCACGGCCTCGAGACCGATGGTCCAGAAGTCGATGCTCATCGCATTCGGTTCCCGGTCACCCGCCGCGGGGCAAGCAAGACGTGCATCGGCGTCACCAAGTTACGTCGCCACCACCGCTCGACCCGGCCACTCATGCCGTAAACGGGTTCGCAAAGAGCACGAGAAGCGCGATCACGAGGCAGTAGATGGCCATGGTCTCGATCATCGCGAGCCCGACGAACAGGGTGCGCGAGATGGTCCCCGCCGCCTCCGGCTGGCGCGCGATGGCGTCCATGGCAGCGGCGACCGCGCGGCCTTCCCCCAGTGCCGGTCCGATGGCGCCGAAAGCCACCGCCAACGTGGCGCCGAGAACGCTGATCATCTGTATGGTCATTGCAGCTAGCCTCTTTCGATGGAGCCCACCGCCGCACCGATGAAGACGGCGGCGAGCACGGTGAAAATGTATGCCTGGACGATGCCGGTGAGCAGCTCGAGCGCCATCAATGGTACCGGTACGAGCAGCCCGGCGAGCGACAGCACGATGGCGATGATGAAATGCCCGCTCATCACGTTGCCGAACAGCCGCACCATCAGCGAAAAGGTGCGCGTCAGCTCCGAGAGCACGTTGAGGGGGAACATGAACCACTGGGGCTTGAGGTAGCCGCCGAGGTACTTGGCGAACCCCTGGCGCCGGATCCCGAACCAGTGGGTGGAAAAGAATACCACCGCCGCCAGGGCGGCAGCGGTTTCGATATACGCCGTCGGCGGGGTCACGCCCGGGAGCAGTCCCGACAGATTGGCGGTGAGCAAGAACAGGAAGAGCGTGCCGAGCAACGAGAGGTAGGGACGCGGGTCGCAGTGCATGGTGTCCCGGAGCTGCTTGTCGATGGCGAGCACGACGATCTCCAGCGCGCTCTGCCAGCGCGAAGGGCGGCTCGCCAGTCGGGCGGACGCGAGGCAGGCAATGCCTACGAGCACCGCCATCACCACAAGAGTTCCGAGCACGGGGGCAGTGATCGGCACCGGTCCGAGCTGGAAGATCACGGGGGCGACGAGCGGCGAGTCAGTCATCGCTGCCGCCTAAGCGCAATCGCGCGTCCCAGGGTGAATCCAGCGAGCATCGCGATGAGGGTGCGCGCGCCGAACAGTGCAGCGAACGTGAAGCTCGAAACGACCACCGTGAGGCGCGCGACGTGCAGGCCAATGGGCCGCCATGCAGCGCCGGGGGTCAAGTAGAGCCGCACATTCACGGCCAGCGTTGCGAGGTGCGCCTGCGCCAGGGCAAACCCGGCGGCGAGCCCGAGCCCAATCTCCCTCACCATGTGTCCGCAGATCCATGGCTCAGCCATCGTTCATGCCTGCTCTCGTTCCGCGCCGGCTAGTCCTCGTTCATTCGCCGCCACATCAACCACATGCCAGCGCCCGCGCCGAGCACGACGAGCGCGCCGGTGAAAAGGATGCCGCTCCCGCGAAGCCCATCGAGCCAACGCCCCAGAAAGACACCACCGACGGTGGGAACGACTACCAGCCAGCCGTACGCACCGATCATCGCGAGGTTGCGCCCGAGCGATCGCTCCCCCTCGCGGCGCCAGCGCGCCTCGCGTGCGTGCCGGCGTCGCGCGGCCTGCGCGAGACGTTCTTCGTCATCCGCCGCCATCCGAGGCCTCCGGCCGAGGGGCGAGTCGTCCCGGACCGGCAGCCATGGCGCCGCCGGGACGGGCGTAACGCACCAGCTGCTCGAGCGCCGCTACGTGCAGCCGGCGGGCTTGGGTCCGAGCGTCGCGCATCTGTTCCTCGGCCGCCCGCAGCCGGCCGAGCACGTCACGTTCCAGACGGGCGAGATCCTCGCCCGGCACGGCCTCCTGAGTGGCGACGGCAATCTGGTGGCCCCCACGGACGGTGAGTACCCCGCCGCGCACGGCGCAGTAACCCTCGCTCCCGTCTCGCCGGCGCCAGCTCAGGACCGACACCGCCAGCACGGTGATCAGATCGGCGTGACCGGCCCAGATACCGAAGCTCCCGCTGGCATCCTCGACGCGCACCGATACCAGATCATCCTCGCGCACCGGGATCGCGGTCGGGGTGGACACCTCGAGTCTCATTCGCCGCTTACCGGTGTGGCCGACTTGCGCTCGCGCGCCGCCGCCTCGTCCAGGTCTCCGACCATGTAGAGCGAGCGTTCGTCCCAGTCGTCGCAGTGACCGTCGATAATGGCCGCGCAGTCCGCGACCGTGCGAGCCACTGGCACCGAGCGCCCGGGCAGACCCGTGAACGCCTCGGTCACCGTGAAGGGCTGGGTGAGAAAACGCTGTAGGCGGCGGGCGCGGCGTACCGTCGCGCGATCGCTCGCGCCGAGCTCCTCCATTCCCACCAGCGCGATGATGTCCTGCAGCTCGCGGTAGCGCGCGATGCTCTCGCGCACGGCTTCGGCTACCCGAAAGTGCTCGACGCCCACGACGTCCTCGTCGAGCAGTGCCGAGGAGGAGAGCAGCGGATCGACAGCCGGGTAGGCACCCTCCGCCGCGATGGAGCGCGAAAGCACGATGCTGCTATCCAGGTGGCCAAAAATCTCGGCCACGGCCGGGTCGGTAAAATCATCCGCCGGGACGTACACAGCCTGGATCGAGGTGACCGTTGCGCCCTCGACCGAGACGATACGCTGCTCGAGACCCGCCACCTCGGTCGCGAGAGTTGGCTGGTAGCCGACCCGCGACGGTAGGCGTCCGAGCAGGCCAGAGACCTCGGCTCCGGCCTGTACGAAGCGAAAGACGTTGTCCATCAGCAACAGCACGTTGCGGCCCGCCACGTCGCGGAAATGCTCGGCAACGGCGAGCGCCGTCGCGGCCACCCGCCAGCGTGCGCCCGGCGGCTCGTTCATCTGCCCGAACACCAGGACGGTGCGCCCGAGAACACCGGACTGGCGCATCTCGAGCAGCAGCTCGTGACCCTCGCGGGTCCGTTCGCCGATGCCCGCGAAGACGGAGATGCCTTCATAGCCCTCTACCATGCGCCGGATGAGCTCCATCACCAGCACCGTCTTGCCGACGCCCGCCCCGCCGAACATGGCCGCCTTGCCTCCGCGGGCGAGCGGCGTCAGCAGGTCGATGACTTTGATACCGGTCTCGAAAGGTTCGTAGCTGGCTTTCTGTACCGCGAGCGCCGGTGGCGCGCGATGGATCGGTAAGCTCCGTGCGGTTGGATCGATCGGTTCGCCGCCGTCGAGCGGCCGTCCCAGCACATCGATGACCCGCCCCAGAAGCGCATTGCCCACGGGCACGCTGATCGGCATCCCGGTCGGGTGTACCGGAGCGCCGCGCGCGAGCCCGGTGGTCGGCTCCAGCGCCACCGCACGCACGGTATGCGGGTCGACGTGCAGCTGTACCTCGGCGCGCAACGGGCCATCCGCGCCTGCTATGACGAGCGCGTCGTCGAGAGCGGGTAGCACGCCGTCGTCGAACCGCACATCCACCACCGCGCCACGTACCGCGTGGACCGTACCCGTCGTCCTGGCCCCTTGGCGGCGAACTTCGGCATTGTCCCTATGCGCTGTCACGGCGCCGTATCCAGGTGGGCGCACATGTTTTGCTCGCTGGCCTCCATACGCCGGGTGGTCGGCATCGAGACGCCCGCCGCCTCCGTCTGTGCCGACGCGAGCGTCCCCATCATCCTGTTTCAGAGGGCAGGCGAAGTATAGTACTGCACTAATTGATTTTGAATATCGATGTTACTGTATAAATTACAATTAGTTAAATTAAAACTTTCGATATACGAGTATTCCCCTAGGAACACAATTGGATTCAAAAGGTGGCACCTGATAACCCGGACGTAGTTAAACCAAACGCCTTGGCCAAGCTCCCTCGCCTTGCGTATCGGGTATTTTATCGGCAGCCATTTCCTTGAACTCATTCGGCGGCTTTACGGTCTCAACGGGTCTTCACTGGATCCGGCTGGGGATGGGGCCACTGCCAGTCCCGGATCTCCGGCATATCCTGTCCCTCCTTGACAATGTATTCCTTGTGGTCGATCAACTTGTCGCGCATGGCCTGCTTCGCATAGGCGGCCTTGATGTGCAATTTCGGCACACGATCGATTACGTCCTGTGAGACATGCGGATAGATTTCGCTGTAGGTTCCTTCCAGGTAGACGTTCGCTACGATGCCGGGCGCACCGTGGCCGGGTGCCGGTCACATAGATCATGTCGAGGTCATGCTTCTTGATGACCCGATTGAGATGGACATAGATGAGATTCAATCCAGGCGTCGTGCCCCAGTGTCCCAAAAGCCGCGGCTTGACGTGCTCGGGCTTGAGCGGCGCGCGCAAAAGCGGATTGTCAAGCAGGTAAATCTGCCCGACCGAGAGGTAGTTCGCGGCCCGCCAGTAAGCGTTCATGCACGCCAGCTTTTCTTGCGTCAGCGTCCCCGTTTCCTCCGCCTGCGTTACCCCATCGCTCATCCGTGTATCCTCCGACCAACCACCGCGGAAATTTTCATCACTTAATGCTTCAAAATACCCCGCCGCTGTTGACGACTAGGATGGATTAAGCGACAGACTTAAGCTTTGGCTCTTGCGCGCAGATGTATGAACCCTTCGGCTTAGTCACTTTGTGCGGCCGCGTGGCTATTCCTCGCGCTCTGCGGTTACCGCGGCTACCGCCTCGGCTATCAGAGTTGAGACATCGATCTGCGTCACTTTATCGGCCAAGGCGTTCTGGGCCACAGTGCGACAGATCAGAACCCGCTGTGCGCCGGCTGCATAAAGTGCTTGCAGCGCTTCGTCCGCGAAAATGCCGTGCACCCCGATGCAAAGCGGTGCAGCGAGGCCCGCCTCCCCTACCCGACGAACAGCGGCGATCATGGTTTGCCCGGAGGAGATGACATCGTCGACGACTACAGGCGTGCGCTCGCGCCAGGCCGTCAGCTCCGCGGACTCCACCGCCACCACCCGATCCCCGAATCGCCGCTTATGGAAAACCGCGTAGGGCGCACCGGCCCGACGTGCCACCTCGGCGACCCACTGTTCACTCTCAGCGTCCGGCCCGAGAAGTACCGGTCGGGGCACATGCTTCGTCATCCAGCTCGCAATGGCCGGCGCCGCGTGGGCAACGCGAGATGGGATCGAATAGAGCGCATCGAGGCTCGGGTAACGATGCAAGTGGGGGTCGACGGTTACTAGCCAGTCAAAGGCACGGGAGATCCAGCCCGCGAAATGCCTGGATGTGATTGCCTCGCCCCTCTGGAAGCGCTTGTCCTGGCGCATGTAGGGTAAGTAAGGAGCAATCAGGCCAACCGGCGATGCCCCTAGCTCGCGTAGTGTCTCCGCCAGAAACAACACTCTCGGAATCTGGGCGTCCGGGTCGGCACGGTCCGCGACCACGACCGTGGGGCAGGCGGTGCAGTCGTCCAGGATGCGCAGATAGCACTCTCCATCCGGGAACCGACGCTGCGCCAGGCGGCCGACGTGGGCGCCGAGCGTCTTAGCCAAAGACTGAACGAGCACGGCGTCCTCGGTCAGCGAATAGATCAGCGGATCATGCACCGGCCGCACTCCCCGGGATATCGTCATAGACGCTCACAATGCCAGGCCTTTGCTCCCAGAAATCCAACGCGTAGGCGAGCTCACCCTTGGACTCGGCATGCAAGACAAGC
>NZ_JBXWZQ010000108.1:0-4255 GCF_059432795.1 Nitrococcus sp.
ACCCAGTGCCAGATGCGCGTGCCGGTGCCTATGCTGGCGCCTTCATCGATTATGGCGGTCGGGTGCGCCTGAAATTCAGCCATTAGAAATCACTCAGATACGTTTTCCGCCACGGAAGGACACGGAATGCACGGAAGGGCTCTTTTCATAAGACGAATCTTTTGATGACAGCTTTAGGGTGCGAGAAATTCACCAGCGACCCTACCTTTAGGCGAGTTGCCTTCAGGTAGTTGAGCACTTGGGCTTCGTGTTCCGGCAGGATCTGCCTTACCGACTTGAGCTCCAGGAGAACCCCACCTTCTACCAGTAGATCCGCGCTGTATTGACCGACAACCCTGCCCTTGTAGTAAACCGATAAGGAACTTGAGACTCGGCGGCAATACGTTGCCTGTGCATCTCATTGAGCAGCGCATTTTCGTAAACCTTCTCGAGGAAACCTCCCCCAAGATGGCGCGCCACCTCATATACACAGCCGCGGATCCGATAGGTCAGGTCCTCTTCCAGCAGACCATCCATAGTCGAACTCCAAAGACTTTTGCCACGGAAGGACACGGAATGCACGGAAAATAACTATATAAATCCATTTCCGTGTCTTTCCGTGTGCGTCCGTGGCTAATACTCCAGCGGGAGGGCGATCTGTCGGCCGTCCCGGGCGGAGAGGTAACTGGCAATGAGCACTTCCATGGATTTGAGGCCTTCCCGGCCGTCGGTCTCCGGCTCGGCTTCGCCTTTAAGAGTCCGGATGACGTTGTCGTAATACAGCGGATGCCCGTAACCGTAAACGGAAGTGGTCTCATAGTTCGCTTCGGCGACCTGCTCGTCGTCCGGGTGAGGCTCGGCGAACTCCCAATGCTGGATATCGTTTACGGCAACCCCCCCTACCCGCACGGTGCCTTTCTCACCAAGGATGGTGATGGAGCCTTCGAAATTGTTGGGGTGGGTAAGCATGGTGACGTTCATGGAACCCAGGGCACCGCTGCGCCAGCGGATGTTCATGACCGCCGTGTCTTCTACCTCGATGTTCCGCTCCAGGGTGGCCGTATAGGCCTGGATGCTTTCGACCGGGCCGATGAGCCAGTCAATAAGATCCACATAGTGGCTGGCCTGGTTCATCAGCGCACCACCGTCGAATTCCCAGGTGCCGCGCCAACGCGCACTGTCGTAATAAGTCTGGGGGCGCGTCCAGAAGACATTGAGATTGACCATATAGATACGGCCGAAGCGTTTTTGCTCGACGGCACGCTTGAGCAGCTGCAGGGTGGCGTTGCGACGGTTCTGCTTGACAACGAATAAATAACAGCCCGCCTCGTCGCAGGCTCGGACCATGCGCTTGGCATCCGCCCAGCGGGTGGCCATGGGTTTTTCGGTGATGACATGAAGGCCGGTCCGCGCGGCAGCGACTGTCTGATCCGAATGCAAGCCGCTCGGAGTACATAGGCACACGGCGTCCACCTCGCCTCCCTTAAAGAGGTCTTCCATATTCGGATAACCCGGGGCAGCCGTTTTTTCTCGCGCTATTTCCAGAGCTTGCGGGTCAGTATCGCAGACAGCTGCCAGCTCGGCCCGGTCTGCGTGCTGCTGAATGGCCTCAATGTGCTTCTGGGCAATACGTCCACAGCCGACTAAACCAAAACGAATACGCCGGTCACGAATGGCAGCAGGCTTGGCTTTTTGCATATGCTTTGGGCTCCCAGTGGTTCGTCATCCCATGGGCGAATGACGCTTGCCGGCGCTCTTGGTGCTACGTACACGTATGATTACCTGACTTTCTTTGGCAATGGCCGCGTAGTCCTACAGATCCAAAACACATGCGGTTTCTCGGGCGGAAGACCTGGTAGCGCTGGCGGCTCGGATGCCGCTCGGCCTGCTCGTCCTCGTGCGGCTTGCAGTGAACGGCATACCAACGCCGCATGATCGTTACACTTCCTGTTTGCCTTTGTCATGGAATTGAGTCTGGCCGATCTCGGTTCGCAGCGCCGCGATCTCCTCCAGCAGCGCTTGGCGCTCCTGCTCCTTGCGCCTTAGAAAGCGCAGCGCGAGCTTGGCCTTCTCGGTTAAACCCTGCGGCGTCAGCTTGTAGAGGTAGGCGCGCTTGTTGCGGCTGTTGCGAAAGTTCGCCGCCTTGACAAAGCCCCGTTCCATCAGCGCCTGCACGCAGTAGTTGACCCGCCCGAGGCTGATGCCGAGCGCACCGGCGAGCTCGCGTTGGGTCATGTCCGGTTTTTGCTCCAGGTAGCGCAGCACCTGGAAGCATAGATCCTCGGGGCGCATGGCTCCCTCTTCTAAAGTAGCTGTTGCCCGTCTCGGCGTCTCTGGCGGGAGCGCAAAGGGTTATCTGCGTTCAACGAATGAACGAAGGTAATTTACACCACAATTCCGGGCCGAAGACAAGGGGGCTTGGGCGGCAACAAGACGGATGGGAGCAGCAGGTCGATGGCGGTTCGTCCGGCGCAATGTGCTTTGCTATCGCGCCCTACGGTTGGTGCGGTAGTTACTACACGAGATCAGGGGTTGCGAGCGCCGAGCGTTGGGCAACCGAGAAGCGGACACATAATTTCGCGAATTGCGCCCTGTTTCCCTTCAGAGAGTCGACCGTATCGCTTAACAATCAGCTCTACCTGGAGCGTAAACAGCTTCCCACACCGGATCCAGCTGGCTTTTGGCAGTGAGCCATCTACCAAATCGTTGTTCGTCAGCGGCAAGGCTCTCTCTGAGTGCAGGTACCGAGCTCACTGCCAGGGCAATGAAGTCACCGTGATCGTCTGGATGGGTCAACATGATGACGGGGCAGCGCTTCTGAGTCGTGAGATCCGTATAAGGAAAAGGGATAGCAACGATATCTCCAGGCTCACCAGTCATTCCAGATGTCATCGTCCGTGTTAGCCCAAAGGCGTTCCATTACCGGTTCCTGAGCACCAATCAGCGCGTCAGTGTCCTTGCGATCAAGGCCATACTTATGCTCGAGATAGCCGATGAAATCCAGCACTTCTCGATTCAGCGGCTCGGGGAGCCTTCGCGCCTCTTTATAGATCTGCTCAGCCAAGCTCATCGCGATACCCTCAAGCCTATGCGCATTCAGTATACCAGGTCATTTTTCCCGCTGACGGTCATGACCGATATTACATCGTGTTACAACGAGCTCGAATTCAAAGCGCGTCATAAATGGCATCGTCTGGGTTGTCCCACACCTTTTGCAAGCTCGACTCAGCGGCTGCGGCCACTGCACGCGTCAACTGTCGGTCCTGATCCCATTGCCTTAGAAAATCGATAAAATCCTCGGCTTCCGCAATACTCCGGCGGCAATGTCTCCAGCTTAGTGACCAGCTCGCGGAAACGCTTACCTTCGGTTGCCATTGTTGAATCCTCTCGTGGTATCTAGGGATGCGTCCTCATAAACGGGAGTACTATGTGTACGACTATTTGGCTAGTTGCCCTAATGTGCGCACACGTGTGGCTGCCAATACACTATACGGCACGCGCCGGCCCTTGCCGAAGCTCACAATCTCCGCCACCTTCCCCGGTGGAGCGAATGGGGGCGGTGTTCTCGGCTAGGCCATCGAGGTGAACGAAGAGATACCGGGGGAAAGACCGTTTCGATGAGCGTGGCCATGCGCCCGGCCCGGCGCCGGCCCACCTGGATAAACGGGCGGAAGGCTTCGTAGCGCTGCCGGCTCAGATGCCGCTCGGCGCGCTCACCCTCGCGCGGCTTGCAATGGACAGCATACCAGCACCGCAATACGCGTGATGGAACCTCGCCTATCCAGGGTCAGCCTCGAAGGGAGATTTCGTGCCTTTGTCCCTGTAATTCTACGATCAGGTTGCCTCGATCTTCCCCCAACTGGTCGTTGGCGTTCAACAGCTCAATTCCATATACTGTTCCATCTCCAGCGATATCAATATTGATTGCATCGCTGATTTTGAGGGTGGTGACCTCCGCAGTCTTCTCATGCAGTCGGAGGTAGGCGATATTGTACCTGGGATCATAAGTCATTTTCATCGCAAGGGCTCCATTAAAAATATTTGACGATTACTGTGATTATGAGCCAGTCGCCTCCTTCTTGAACGGCGTAGGCTTCAAGCTGCTTATTCAAATAGTGCTTCCCCTGCCAGTAGCCGTCAAAATAAAACTTACGACGAAATCCGATCCGCCCATGCTTTGCCTCAAACCGCTCGCCGCCATTTACCGCGGCGCTCATCTCGTCCATCGTGCCGCCTCGCTCCTCAAGCCGTACCCGGGCATGCGGGTGTAACCTAA
>NZ_JBXWZQ010000109.1:0-8650 GCF_059432795.1 Nitrococcus sp.
AGGGCGCGCGCAGCCAGTTGATTGCGCGGCGCGTCCCGTTGAGGAGTGGCGTGCCGGATGCGGCCTGCTGGTTGCCCGTCATTGCCATGTCGGACCTGACGTCCGGGGCCTGCGAGCAAACGCGGCAGCCAGTGGACGCTGCTTCGAGCGTTGCGCCAATCTAAAGCAGAACCTGGAGGAGCGTGCCCCCTCCGCAGGGGGCGGCCTCAGGAGACAATGCCGTCGACGAGGTAGCCGGTGCCGCCCGCCCACCGCAGCCAGGGGCGTTGGCTCTGCTCACTCTCGTGGTTGCCCGCCCGATTGTTGCGGCCGCTCACCTGCTGCGTCGCTTGATCGGCGCCCGAGGCCTCGGCGTGTGCCTCTTGATGGGTTTGCTTGTGCTTTGCCTTGTCCATTGGAATCCACCCAACCCGCTTACACATTCATTTACCCAAAGCATAAATCCTCGGTCTTGGCCATCCGAGGCATCCGATGGGCCAGACTATTTCTGGCGTTTGTGCATATATGCCACACGGTCTCTTGACCGCTCGCTCGCTGATCGCCGACGCTTGTACGCAATACCTACGTATTTCCCCTCCATATGTTGTTAGCTAGCTTTCAGTCATTGCGCAGACTTGAGCGCGGCGACGGTTCTCTCCTGCATTCTGATTGCATCGGCCGCTGTTGTGAATTAGACGTTATTTTCGATACATGGGTAAGCAGTGACCGCGCCTCACGCCCGGGCCAGCCTGATCGCAAGGCGCTCATGAACCGCGTGGGTGGTGGGGGGTTCCATTCCGGGGGGTAGTGCATGCGCGTCAGACCCGTCATCCTGTCCGGAGGCTCGGGCACGCGCCTGTGGCCTCTGTCCCGCCGCGCCTATCCCAAGCAGTTCCTTCGCCTGTTCGATGGGCGCAGCCTGTTCGAGTTGACGTGCGAGCGGCTGAGCCAGGGCATGTTTTCAGAGCCCATTGTCCTGGGCAACCACGAGCACCGTTTCCTCATTGGCGAGCAATTGGGGGGCACGCGCGCGGAGCGAATTGTCCTGGAGCCGGTGGCGCGAAACACGGCGCCGGCGGTGGCGGTTGCGGCGTTGCTTGCCGCGGAGGGCGGGGAAACGGATCCGGTCCTCGTGTTGCCGTCGGACCACTTGATCGACGACCCCACACTCTTTGCCGGCGCCATCCAGTCGGGGGCGAAGGCGTGCCATGGTGGCGCGCTGGTGACGTTCGGCGTCAGGCCCAGCCGGCCGCACACCGGATACGGCTACATCGAAACCGCGCCAGGCGATGACACCCTGGCGCGACCGGTCAAGCGCTTCGTGGAGAAGCCGGACCTGGCGACGGCCGAGCGCTACGTGAGCGATGGCAACTTTTACTGGAACGCCGGAATTTTCCTGTTCCGGCCAGATGCGATGCTGGCGGCTTTTGAGGAACACGCGCCCGGCATTCTGGGTGTGGCCCGCGATGCGCTGGCGGGTGCGCAGACCGATCTCGATTTCCTCCGTCTCGATGAGACGCCCTACGCGCAGGCGGAGGCGATCTCGCTCGACTACGCGATCATGGAGAAGGCAGCGCACATTCGCTGCGTGCCACTGAGCACGTCGTGGAGCGACATGGGGTCCTGGCCGTCTGTTTGGGAGGCCATGGACAAGGACGGCGACGGCAACGCCGCGGAGGGCGACGGGGCGAGCCTGTTCCGCGGCGCGCAGAACTGCTTTTCCTACTCCGACAAGGCGCGCCTGGCCCTCGTGGGCGTCAGCGACCTGATGGTCGTCGCCACCGAGGATTGCGTTCTGGTTGCCTCCAAGGATCATGCCGAGGAGGTCAAGGGCGTCGTCGAGCAACTGAAGGCTGAGGGTGGCCCCGAAGTCGACCTTCACACCCGCGTCTACCGGCCGTGGGGCTGGTACCAGGGACTGGGCGACGGTGAGCGGTTCCAGGTCAAGTGCATCATGGTCAAGCCGGGCGCCCAGTTGTCCCTTCAAAGCCACTACCACCGCGCGGAGCACTGGGTGGTGGTGCGCGGGACGGTCGATGTTACCGTGGGAACTGAAGTCCGCACGCTGACCGAAAACCAGTCGACCTACATTCCCCTGGGTGAGGTGCACCGGCTCGCCAATCCGGGCAGACTGCCGGCCTTCCTTATCGAGGTGCAGTCCGGCCCTTATCTCGGCGAAGACGATATCGTGCGCTACGAGGACGACTACGGGCGGAACGCGTAGGGTCCGAGATCAGTCATCCGTACGCAGCCTCGCGTCCTCATGGAAGCGGGACAGGTGCGGATGATAATTCGGATCGTCGAGGACCCCGGGGCCCCACTCCGAAAGGAACCGTGCATTTTCGCGCGCCAGCCGCTTGAGGCGGGCCGGCGTCATGTCGAGCCCGCGCGTCGTCGATTCCCGATGCGTCAGGCGGGCGTGCGGGGTCACCAGGTTCCGCCAACCGGCCTCGCGGACGCGCAGGCAGAAATCGACGTCGTTCATGGCCACGGGCAGGTTCTCGTTGAAACCGCCAACGGCGTCGAAGACACTGGCCCGCACACAAAGACAGGCGGCGGTGACGGCCGACACCTCTCGGCTTACGTCAAGCCATTCTCCCTTATTCAATTCGGCAAATTGCTCCGCCCGGGTGTGGCGAAAGATGTGTCCCGCCGATCCGTGCAGGCCGAGGACGATGCCCGCGTGCTGGAGCGAGCCGTCTGCGTAGAAAAGGTGCGCGCCGACGCAGCCCACCTCGTCTTGTGCACTCAGTGAGGCGAGTTCTTTCAGCCACCTCGTGTTTTCGATGGCCTCGACGTCATCGTTGAGCAGCAACAGGATGTCGCCACGGGCAGCCTCGCGGCCCGCGTTGATCAACCGGGAGAAATTGAAGGGCTGGGGGCGCGAGAGGATCGTCACGCCCGGCGTTCCGCGCAAGTTGTCAAGGGTCGTCTTCTGTGAAGAGGTCTCGGATCCGTTGTCGACGATGATCACCTCGAGGTTCCCCCAGCCACCTGCCTGCGCCGATGCGATGGCCTTGCGCAGCATGTCCGGATTGTCGCGCGTGGGGATGATGACCGACACCTTTGTGTTCGCATCGTCCACGTCATGCCGTATGTGACGCACTGTCCGGCCGGTGGGCCCGGTCACGGAATTGACCGCGGCCGGCTGGCCCATGCGAGCGAGGTGGTCCCCGACGAGTTTGTCTTCCGCCTCCCGAACCCGGTCTTGATACCGTTGGCTCACGCCATCGACGCGTTTGTGAAAGAGCACGCAGGGCACGTTCTGGATGCCCCCGATTGGCCGCAAGCGTTGGATACGGAGCAACAAATCATACGACGGACAAAGCGGATCCGTGCTTGCTCGCGCCTCATTGGCAAGCGAGCTGTCGTTTCGAAACAGCACGGGCTGTCCGACGTAGTTGTCCGCGAGTGCGAATGTCGGGCTCCAGCCGGGCTTGAGCTTTGGGTCGCTACAGGTTCCGCCCTGCGACAGTCGGTCGGCGTCGGCGTAGACGGCGAGGGCGTCGGGGTGATCGTCGAGCGCGAGGAGGAGTGCGGGAATGGCTGCCGGGTGGAAGGTGCCGGGCTGCTCCAGGAAAAAGAACGCATCGATCGGGTCTGGCCGTTGTCCGATGATGGAGAACGGAGCCACATCCTCTCCTTCGAGGCGGAGGATCTCTACCCCCTGCGCTTCGGCGAACCTTCGCGCCTGCGCATCAAGTGGTGCCGTGGCGTGCTCCAGCACCAGGACCTTGACCGGGCCGTCAGCGTCGTTGACCGGCGTGCCTTGCAGAAAATCGAGGAACGCCGCGGGGCAATTCGTTCGCGTGTCGTAAATCGCCAGTGCGCGGTGCCTTAGGCTGCGCTCTGCGAATTCGGCCCGGGCGCGCGCGAGCGCGCGTTCCATGATCGCCTGCGTCCGCAGGCCGGCCGCGGCATGGTGGCCTTGCACCAAATGCGGCGGTGTCAATGAGACACTGCTCACCCCTCGCGCGATGGCGTAAACGCGCCTGGCGAGGGCCGTGGGGTGATGCAGGTGGGCGAATGCCTTGCGGATGGCGGGAGCCAACAGAGCGTGCGATGGCATCCGCGACAAGCGAGGCGCGGCAAGCTCAGAGGGCTCGAGCGGCGGCTCGAAAATCAGGCGCAGGGCACGGCTTGGCGCGTGCAGGCGGAAGGCGCAGGACATCTGACTGTCGCCTTGCACGCTGAGCGGCAATTGAAGCGGGGGGTGATCGTCATCGGAAAAGGAAACTTCGAGCGTCGCGTAGGCTGCTGCGCCGGTGTGCAGTTCAATTTGATAATTGCCTCGCTTGAGACAGCCAGGCTCCAGCGACACGCGGGATTGCCGGCGCCAGAAATCGCCTGCCGTCACTCCAAAATCTGCAATGCGCAACGGCTTGTGCGTGGGCATGGCATGACCTCATAATCCGTGCCCCGGGATGCCCGGCGCTCGCGCCCGCTCAAGCGCGTTGCATTCCAGCGAGCAGCGCCGTGATCCCTCGCTTTGCCGTTGGGTTCTCATGCTCATGACAGGGGCTTCGAGCTGCGATTCCGCCACTCCTGGTAGACGCGGCGCAGCATTTGCGCGGCCGCGTCGACGTCCGGCTCCGCCCACCTTGATCCCGGCAGTTCATACCCCTTGTCGTCGGGTGCGCGGACCGGCACCAGATCGTAGGGAACGGGGTAGGCGTTCGGTCCGTGCATAAAGTCCATGTTGCCGGACCACCCGGTTGCGACGACGGGCTTGTCGAGCATCAGGCCCTGCTTGAGCAGGAGGCCGAAGCCTTCGGCGCGGTGCAGCGAAAGCACGCAGTCGCAGGAATGAATGAGTGACCACATCTCGGCGTCGTCGAGGTCTTCCTCGATGAGAATGCAACCGCTGGCCTTTGACTTTTCCCGGAGGGCCCGGGCGCAGGCGGGCGCAAGCGGCGTGCCGTGCAGTTTGACGACGAGGCGGGCCCTGGTCGGCTCCTCGGCAAACGCTTTCAGATAAGCGTTGAGCGCGCCTCCGGGGTTCTTGCGTGAAAAACCCGACGCCAGGTTCATGGCGGTCAGGACGAGGAAGCCATCCTCATCGAGACCGAACCGCTTGCGGACATCGTGTAGCTCGGAGGGACACGCGAGTTCGTGCGGCACCGTCTTGACGGGCCGGGAAAAGCCCGATCGCACGAAGGCCTCTCGGACGAAGGTACTGGGCGCCCAGACTTCATCGACGAAATCTGCGGCTTTCCGCCAATCCTCGGGAATGCGCTCCAATTCCCACACGAAGCACCCGACAATGTATTTGCTCGCGTAAAGCGATGGCGGCAGGACCGAGAAGACGTGCCCCAAATGTTGCGGGTTGGCGTGGACCAGCAGGGTACCGGGCGCGTCCAAGGCTTCGGTTTCGGGTTCGTGCAGGGCAAGCCCCCGCTCCGAGGCGGGCTCCCAGTACGCCGTGGTGTCAATGACCGCGGGATCATGTCCCTGTTTGCGCAGCACGCGCTCGGTTGCGTGCATTGCCCAGCCAAAACTTGAAGTGCTCCGGTAGCGCCCGCACAGGACATAGGGTGGACCGGCCGCCGCCGGACGCGACTGAGACAGCTCAAGGCGGGGGCTGAGAAGCGATTGCGTGAGGCTTGTGCGCCATTTCACCGGCAGCATGCGCCAGAGGCGAAGGCCACCGAGCCGGTGCGCCAACGCCGGAACCACAGTGTCTGCAACCTTGTGGAAACCACTGGCCATGGGTACCGCTAGCGAATGGCGCAAGACGTGTCCACTATTTCGTGGCTTTTCGTGCCGCCGCTCAATCGCCGAGACGGCATTTGTTTTGACCGTTGATATTGTTCTCCGCAACCGCTCTTGCTTTAATTATCAGAAGTGGCCGACGTCGATGGCTCTGGGGCGGAGGGCCCGGCAGATGATACGGACTTGTTTTGGCGTTGTTCGGCGTAGACCTCCATTGCCTCCTGCACGTCGCCGAGGTAGGCGACCCTGCCCTGATCGAGCACCATTCCGTGCGTGCAAAGCGATGTCATGAGGCCGGTACTGTGCGTGGCAAGCACCAGGCCGCGGCTTTTCTCGACGAGGCTTTCCATGCGCCCCTCAACCTTTGTGCGAAAGCTGGCGTCGCCGGCGCCGATCCACTCATCGAGGAGGAGGATATCCGGCTCGACCATGGTGGAGATGGCGAAGGCGAGCCTGAGGCGCATGCCGCTGGAGTAAGTGCTGAAGGGTTTCTCAATCGCCTCGCTGAGTTCGGAGAATTCGATAATCTCGGGGATGCGCGCTTTGGTCTCGCCGATGGTGAGCCCCATCTGCAGTCCGCGCAAGTAGATGTTCTCAAGCCCCGTGGCCTCGGCCAGCATGCCCATGGAAATATCGAAGAGACCGCTGGCCGTGCCGTTGACGGTCAGTCGGCCGCCACTCGGGGCGTAGATCCCCGCCAGAACCCGCAAAAGCGTGCTCTTGCCTGCGCCATTGGAGCCGATCAGGCCGAGCCGCTCGCCCGGCGCTAGGGTGAATGAAATGCCATTGAGGATGCTCGCGACCCCCCGCCGGGTGCGCGAGAGGTAAAGATCGGCCAGCAACCGCCTAGGGTCGGACAGAAGCTTGCGGTCCTGGGGGAGGAAGATCGGCACGCTGAGCGACAACTTGTCCGCTTCGAGGAGGGGGCGTGTTTCCATGGTGACTGTCACGTTGGCCTCAAACCCACAGCGGCACGTAACGCGCGAAGCGCGTGTGAAAGTGGCGCGCCAGGGCAAAGCCGGCGGCGGTGATCGTGAGTACGACGCCCCAGCTCAGCGGCGCAATCGGGGTCCCCAGGAGCGGCGCGCGCACGAGTTCCAGGTAGTGGTGAAAGGGGTTGTAGATGAGGAAGACGCCCATGACGCCAGCTTTACCGCCGACGCCCGGCATCCAAATGATGGGCGTCGCCAGGAAGGCGATGCGCATGACGGCCTGAACGACTTCGGTGATATCGCGGTAGCGCGCGCCGAGGACGCCGAAGACCAGCGTCAGCCAGATCCCATTGACGAAAAGCAGCGCCAAGCCGAGGAGACTGACGACCGCGTAGGGGGTCAAGCTGACGCCCATGACAATGAACACACCGACGATCAGCGGTATCTGGTGCAAGAATAAGAGAACCGTCGCCACGACCTCGACCATGACGATATCGACCACGGTCAGGCCGCCCTGGAGGATCTTCGCGCGATTTCTCTGGAAGACACTGGTGCTTCCGGTCACGAAGCCCGATATCAGCGTCCACGTGACCAGCCCCACGGCGAGATGCGGCACGAAAACCGAAGGCTCGTGAGCGCCAATGCGGGCGAACAGAATGCCGAGCGTGCTGACAAACAGTGTCGGCCCCACGAGCAACCACACCGGACCCAGCAGGGTGCGCCGGTAGCGCACCAGAAATGTGAACCAGGCGGTATACAGCCACCGCTGAACGCGCCAGGCGGGTGTCGCTCGAAGTGTCTGCGCAAGGTTCATCGCCACCACGCGGTTGAGGCTGTCGCCGGCCCCTCAGTTGCACGCGCGCGTCGCCTTGACAAGGCCTTGCATCGTGGCCCTCTTGCCGGATTGCAGGGTCGGCCGCGCGTTCGTGTGGATTCAGATGATCCGATCCGTTACCATCAGGCTCGCGGTACCCATGAGGAGCACTGTGCGCATCACGCAGGTGGCGTCGTCTCGGTCGGGGGGTGATTGATTGGCTCGCAGAACGCTCAGATCCGCCGCGCGGACGGCCTTCCGCCACGCCCGGGTGAAGATGCTTGCGCGTCCCTTGCGTCACCCGATCGCGGGCCATGCCAAAGCGGCACTGCGGCAAGGCCCGATTGTTGTCGCCGGGTTTTTCCAGACGGCGAGCGGGATCGGGCAGTCGGCGCGGCTGAGTGCCGACGCGCTTGAGCGGGCCGGCCACTCCCCCATCTGCGTCGATCTCAGTGAGACGTTTCAGCAGGTTGACGTGGCGCCGGACCGTCAATTGTCGCACATGCCGAAGGCGCCCATGGGGACGTTGATCCTGCACGCCAATGCACCCGAGACCGTGCCGGCGTTGCTCTCGCTCGGCCTCTTGCGGCCCCGGCAGTGGCGCGTGGTCGGCTATTGGGCCTGGGAGACGTCACGGCTGCCGGCCAACTGGGGCGATGCGGAGCGCTACCTGAGCGAAATCTGGACGCCGAGCGATTTTGTCACCGAAACCGTTCGGGGAGTGGTGCGGATCCCCGTCAAGACGGCTCCGCATTTCATCGCATTGCCCGAGCTCACAAGTCCACAGCGGTCGCGCTTCAACCTTCCTGAAGACAAGGCCGTGACGCTGGTCATGGGCGACGGCCGGTCAAGCTTTTACCGTAAGAATGTTCTCGGTGCCGTCGAGATTTTCCTGGATGCTGTCGGTGATGACGCGAGCTGCGTGCTTGTTGTCAAGACGCGCAATATCACCGAATTTCCACTCTTTGGCTCAAAGCTGAGGGACGTGATCGCCGGTCACCCGCGGATCGTGACCATCGACCGATCCATGCCCCATCGCGACAGCCTCGATCTCATTGGCTGCTGCGATATTCTGCTGTCGCCGCACCGCTCGGAAGGCTTTGGCTTGACCATTGCCGAGGCGATGGCGCGCGGACGCGTCGCCATCGCGACAGGTTGGTCGGGCAATACGGACTTCATGAGCGCGGACGATTCGGTTCGCCTGCCCTACGAG
>NZ_JBXWZQ010000110.1:0-18711 GCF_059432795.1 Nitrococcus sp.
GGCCCGATGACCTCTACGCCCCGCGACGCCGCCGACTGCCGGGGCACCGCGCGTCCGGCCATCTTGAGCTCCACGCTCCTCCCGCCCGAAGTCGCCGGTCTGCGTGCCGCATTGGAGTGGAGGCGCCGGGAGGACTGGCGTCGGCAGCGGCGACACAGCAATGCCCAATATTTGCGCAATGAGCTCAAGCGGCTCGGGTACAACTTAGAGAGTCGATCGCAAATCATTGCCCTCGAGTCGGGTCCGGAGCCGCGAACCATCGTGCTGCGGGACGCTTTGGAATCGAGAGGAATCTTCGGCTCGGTATTCTGTGCTCCGGCGACGACGAGCAACCGTTCGATGGTTCGATTCTCGGTCAATGCCGGGTTGGCCGATTCTCAGCTGCATCGGATTGTTACCACCTGCGCGGCGATTCGCCAAGAAGTGGATCTGGAGAGTTGGGCGTCCACCCGGCGCAAGCCGCGCGGATCGCCGCTCGTTCGCTGGCAAGCCGGCGAACGCGCGCCAGTCGATGAGCCGCGGACAGCCTGCTAGACGGGAGGGAGCTCGAGCGTCGCATCCAATTCGTCCAGAAACGAACGGTAGCTCGCGATCTGCCAGCCGAGCCAGCGATACAATGGCGGCTCGTCGATCAGCGCGAGGTAATACCGCCGCGTCCCCTGCAGCGTCTTGGCGGGATAAAGGAAATCCTCCCAATCGAGGCACTCCGGGCGGTAATATCCCGCCGAGCGCCAGAAGTAGGGTACGGCGCTGCCGCTGGCAAGCCTCTCCAGCAATGCGACCGGGCCGCCTTGGTCGCGGATGATCTCCTGGTGTACCTGCAAGTCTTCCTCGGTGAGCACGACTAGCCGATACGGTCGACCGCTATCGGTGATCAGCAGAAAACCGCTCGGTTCGGCGACGTAATAATGCTCGACCAGCCGGTATTCCTCACACAGGCGCTCGAAGTGGTAGATGAAAACCGGGTCTTTGAGAAACGCGGCCTCGTCGCCGTCGATCGACTGCTGGAGCAATTTTGAGGCGTCCTGAAAATGTTGCGCCTGAAGTTCTTTGATGCTTTGGTTCAGATCGTCCGCGACATTTTGCCAGCTTTTGCGAATGAAGCGGTCAATGAGTCCCTGATTGAAGCCTTCCACAGCGACCTTCTCGTCACCGACCCCTGTGAAGAGAATCTTTTTGATGTTCGGGTTGCGGATTCGCCGGCAAAACTCCAACCCGTCCATGCCGGGCATGGCATAGTCGACGACCACTACCGAAACCTCGGAAAAGCGATTGGGATCGGTGACCGCCTCCTCTAACGCGGCGATATCCACACGCAGGAAGTGATTGCGCATGGGCCAGCCGACCGCTTCCCGGTGCTGATAGAAACAGCGTTGGTAAGGCGGCACGCGGCTCTCGCATCGCTGCAGATGCTCCAGGGCCAGCTGCGGCGAGTCGAATAGGCGGTAGGCCAGCCCCTCGTCGAGCTCAAGGCTGAGATTGGTGAGAAACGTCGCGTCATCGTCGATGACAAGCACGGTCGAGGGGAAGCGGTAGGGGGGGATCGACTTGTCATCCATGATGGCTCACTCCTGGAAAAGTCAGCATGAACTCAGTGTATTTGCCGTATTCTGTGTTGCAATGGATGGCGCCGCCAAAACTTTCCATGACCATTTTGCAGAACGCCAGCCCGATGCCGGCTCCGTGGTCCGCGGCGCGCGACGAATAGAAGCGGTTGTAGATATGAGGCAGCACCTCCGGGTGAATCCCGGTGCCGGTATCCAAAACGTGCAAAACCCCGTTCGCGCCGTCGCGATCGGTCCAGATCGTGACCTCACCACGGCCGGCTTCGGCAATGAAATACAGCGCGTTGCGCAATAAATTGAAAATGACGTGGATGACGAGCAAAGGTGAGCCGCGGAACAGGAAATCCTCGCCCGAACGCCAATGTACTCGCGCGCGCTCTGCTTGGGAGCGGAAGGGATAGCGCTTCAATGCAATGGCCACACACTCGCTCATGGGCGTAACAGTGTACTCCGAGGCGTCCATTCGGTGCCGCCCGGCGTTTATAAGCAGCATGTCGATTATCGTATTCGAGTAATTGGTCTCATTTTCGATGTGATCCAACACGGATTCCAGGGCACGCCTGTGACTACGGCGCATCGCCGGTATGCAAAGCCCCGCTTCCCGCGCGCGATCGTAAGCCTCGAGCAGGCGCGGCAGGTAACGCCGCAGCCCCCCAACGCCGCTGCGTATGCCCAGCAGGGGTGTGCGCAGTTCGTGAGCGATGTTGCGGCTTACCGAGAGCATGGCGTCAAGGCGCTCCTGGCTCACCAGGGTTGCCTTGTAGTTGACGATGCTACCGGTAATCAGCACGAACAGATAAATCGGCAGTTGTGCTAGGTAGTCGGTGGGAAGAGTCACATGCCCGCCGGTTGCGATGTGGGCAAGCCAGGCGAGCATGGTCCCACCGATAAAGAGCAGACTGAGCAATAACCATTCCTGCACCAGCAGTACGAGCAGGATCAGGCTTGCCATGGTTGAGGTGTGCCATACATCGGACATGCCATTTTTCAGCAGCATGAAAGTGAAGAAAAACGGCAGGGCATAGAGCATGGTAAAGAACCAATACAAGCCCAGGGAGGCACGCCAATGCTCCGGCCAGCGCCGCAGAAACAGGTAGGGTAGGAACAGCATCGCCCCGATGAGCCGCAGCCCGAGATTTTCGTAGGGTTGCGGGAACCAGTCGTGCCAGATGAAGTAATACAAAGGAAATCCGATTACGCCGACCATGCCGATGGGAACGAGATTCGGCTCCGTCTGGCGAACCCCCTGTGCGAGCGCCGAACTGAGTCGGGCATGCAGGCGATTCAGGCAAATACGGATCCTATTCGCCATGACTGGCTCTAGCGGCGTGTCGGGTCGCAATCGATATGCCATGCGCCGCTGCTACGCCTGGGCGTTGCTGCATCGCCTGCTGGATTTCAGCCGTATCCTCACAGTGGTCACGACTGCTTCCCAAGTGGCACTGACTTCGCTCCTGCGCGCGCAAATCCGGGGTCTGCCGGAGCTTGCCGCGACGGTTAGCTCGGAATGATGCCCTTTTACCGATAAGCTGACACAATTCTCCACGATTAAGGATACGGGGGAAGCGTGGGCGTGTCATCGCATTTACCGTCGCTACGCTCTGTGATGCGGTTACCTGGAACCGTCCGTGCGGTGCTCGCCGCTGAATTCTCGGCGCGCGCGATACCCGACATGTATGCTGGAGGGTTTGATGAACCGGACCCTGTGGGCGTGCGTGGACGCGCCGGCAAGACACCCGGTCGGTTCGCGCGGGTCGGTCTCAGGTTCGGCTCGGCGAAGGAGCATATCGTGGCGGGCTGCCGCGGAGAAAGCTGGCCCGCGTATCGCGCCGCGCGCGCTGCGCAGAACAATTGCAACGACGCAAAACGGAACCCTTAGATGCACGGCAAGTTGTTTGTGATCCTCGGCAGCCTGGGTCTTTTCGCGGGTGTCGCTCTGGGAGCATTCGGTGCGCATGCGCTGCGCGCGCGCGTGCCGGCGGAAATGCTTCAAGTCTGGCATACCGCCGTAGAGTATCACCTCGTTCATGCCCTCGGCCTGCTCGCGGTGGGGCTGGTGTTGCCGCGGATGACTGCAGCGGTCGTTGTCGCGGCAGGCGCCGGATGGTTGATGCTGCTCGGTATTGCACTCTTCTCCGGCAGCCTCTATGCATTGGTCTTGACGGGAGCGCGTTGGCTCGGTGCGGTAACGCCATTGGGCGGTGCGCTGTTCATGCTGTCCTGGCTGCTGTTCGCCTGGGGCGTCTGGCGGGGCTGGCGCTGACGGCTGCGCAGTGACCTGTGCGGGTTTGATCCAGCCTCGGACAAAGACCGGGGGCCGCCACGGGCATGCAGCGTTGGGGTGCGTGCGGGCTTGCGCGGCCGTTCGGTCGCGGTGAAGGTCAGGCCGTGTATGCCCGTGCCTGTGTCTCGAGCACCTCGCCGGTGTCGAAGGTCACGGTTTGCATTTCGGCGAGGGTCCGCTCGATCAGCGTTTCATAGTTCGGGAACAGCCGTGCCTCGAGTTTATTGAGCTGTTCCGGGTAGGATTTGGTTCGGGGATGAGAGCTGAGCAGAGCGCAGCAGTCCTTGTACGGTTCGGTCGATAAACTGTAGGTACCGATCTCGCGCGCGCAACTGACGATTTCCTGCTTGTCCATTCCGATCAGCGGCCGCAGGATCGGCAGGACGGTTGCCCGTGAGTGAGTGACGATATTCTCCAGCGTCTGCGAGGCCACTTGACCGAGGCTGTCGCCGACCACCAGAGCATGGCCTTTCTCGCGCTCGACGATCCGCGTGCCGATGCGCGCCATGAAGCGACGGAAGAGAATCATTTCAAAGCCGGTGGAGGGCTGTTCCATCAGCGCGATATCGAAGTGCGTATAGGGCACGAGAAAAAGCCGCGAGCGCAGGGTGTAGATGCTCAGCCTCTGCGCAATGCGGGCGACCAGATTCTCGTGCAACCGCTCAGCGCTGATGTGCGTGGCGGTCAAATGCAGGAAATCCACCTGGCAGCCTCGTTTGGCCATGAGGTAAGCCGCGACTGGCGAGTCGATGCCGCCGGAAAGCAGGCTCAAGACGGGGCCGGCGGTGAACACGGGCAGTCCGCCCAGACCTCGAAAGCGCCCGTCGTAGACGTATATTCCCTCCGGATAGATGTCGACGTGGAAGCGCTGATCGGGGCGGGAGAGGTCGACGCGCGACCATCGCGTGTGCTCGACGATTGCGGTGCCCAGCCGGCGGGCGAGCTCATCGGAGCGCAGGGGAAAGCCCTTGTCACCGCGATTGACACGCACGGCGAAGTTCGCTTCGGCACGCCAGCGCTTGCGGGCCATGTCCACCACGAGTTCCTCGATGCGATGGAGCTGCGGGGACTCGCCAGGCCAGCCGAGGGTGTCACGCGGCAAGAAAACGGCCGCCGCGACCGAGGCGATACCCGCCACTTCCCGCAACAGATCGGCGATCGCGTCGACATCGGCGTCCGATGTTTGTGGAACGCGCACCGTGATGCGCTTGTGGCCGCGGTGTACCGGCCAGTGAATGCCGCGGCGCAGCAGACGATGCTTGATGTTTCGACGCAGCTGAAGCTCGAAGTGGTGGCGGTTTTGGCCTTTGAGGGCAACTTCGGCGTAATTGAGTAGGATCCGCCTTTCCAGCATGAGTACCCATGTGTGGTGGTATAAGGGAGACGCCCCGCGCTGGCCACGCCCGTGGGCGCGTCTCTGGTCACGCAAAGCAAATATTTTATTATAGCGTCTCCGGCGCTGTATCTCAGGTGGAGACGGTTTGGCTGCGGGCCATCGACCCGGCCGCGGCCCTCGGTCAGGGGTATCGGCCCGTGATCGATTCATCAATCGGTTTGCTGAAAAGGCGCTACGCTGTCCCATTGCCCGTTTCATCCGGAATCCTGCGAGGGTCGGATGCAGGAGCGCATGCATGAGGATTATGAGAATTTTAGCTCTCGGCGCCGTGTTAACGCTTGCCGCTGCTGTGGGGTCCTGGTGGTATGTGAATGCCGCAGCGAACCGTGGCGATGAGGCTTTGACGCTTTATGGCAACGTTGATATCCGCGAGGCGCAACTTGCCTTCGAGGTGAGCGGCCGCGTGGCGAAGCTGATGGCGACGGAAGGCGAGCGTGTGCAGGCCGGCCAGGCGTTGGCTCGCTTGCAGCCGGAACGTCATCAGCATGCGGTGGATCGGCTGCGCGGCCAGATGACGGTTGCGGAGCAGACACTGGCGGAGCTGGAAGCCGGTACGCGGCCGGAGGAGATCGAGCGGGCCCGCGCGGAGGTGGCAGCGTCAAAGGCGGAAGCGAAAAACGCCTGGCGGCGTTATCATCGCTTGCGCGATATGGCATCGAAAAACGCCGTTTCGCCTCAGGATGTGGACGATGCCAAATCGGAAGCCCAGGCAGCGCAGGGCAGGCTGGAGGCGGCTCGCAAATCCCTTGCCTTGGCGTTGGCGGGACCACGTGAGGAGGAGATCGCGCAAGCGCGCGGCAAGCTCCAGATGGCGCAGGCCGAGCTCGATCTCGCCCAGCACGATCTGGACGACACGGTCTTGCGTGCTCCGCAGCCGGGCATTGTTCGCACCCGTATCTTGGAGCCGGGTGACATGGCGACGCCTGAGGTGCCTGTCTACACGCTTGCCCTTAACCAACCGCGCTGGGTGCGCGCCTATGTGCCGGAGACGGAGTTGGGCAGTTTGCGCCCTGGCATGGCGGCCGAGATCTTCACCGACACGCAACCGGAGCAGGCCTACAAAGGCTGGGTCGGCTATATCTCGCCAACCGCTGAATTCACTCCCAAGTCGGTCGAAACCCCCGAGGTCCGCACGGATTTGGTGTACCAAGTCCGCATCAACGTGTGTGACGCACGCGGGGAGCTGCGACTCGGGATGCCCGCGACCGTGGTTGTTCCGCGGGGTGAGAATGCCGCCAAGGCGAGTGACGTCTGTCAGAATCAGCAATGACGGAGCGGCCGATCGTAAAGGCGCGCGAGGTCACCCGCGTGTTCCGCGCCGGGCGTCGGCGTATCACGGCGCTCGCCGCGGTGAATCTTGATCTCTCCCGTGGTGGAGTGACGGGACTCATCGGCCCGGACGGGGCGGGCAAAACGACGTTCATGCGCCTGGCTGCCGGATTGCTGCTGCCTGATTCCGGCGAGATTCATGTACTGGGACTGAGTACTCGAGAGCAGGCGCTGGCGATTCAGTCCCGAATTGCCTACATGCCCCAACGCTTCGGTTTGTACACGGATTTGACGGTTCGCGAGAATCTGGACCTTTACGCGGATTTGCAGGGCGTTGCCTCGGCGCAGCGGGCTGCGCGCTATGACGATCTGATGCGATTGACGGGGCTGGGCGCGTTTCAGCGTCGGCTCGCCAGCAATCTCTCCGGGGGCATGAAGCAAAAGCTCGGGCTCGCCTGCGCGCTGGTGCAGCCCAAGGAGTTGTTGCTCCTCGATGAGCCTACCGTCGGCGTGGATCCGGTGTCGCGTCGGGAGCTCTGGCAAATCGTCTTCCGCCTGGTAGAGCAAGAACAGACCACCGTACTGCTTACCACCGCATATATGGACGAAGCCGAGCGCTGCCGGTATGTGTACGTGCTGGACAACGGCCGTATCCTCACTCACGGGGAGCCCAGGGCCTTGTGCGCCCGCATGGAGGGCCGCGGCTACGCGGCCAGCATGAACGCGATGCACCGTCGCGGGTTACAGCGGCGACTCGTGCACACGCCGGGCGTGCTTGATGCGGTCATAGAGCGCGAATGGCTGCGGGTTGTTACCGATCAGGGCGTGACCCCGGAGGTACTCAGAGAGCGCGCTGGAATGCCGGAGCTCACGCTGGATCGGCTTCCCCCGCGCTTCGAGGACGCCTTCGTCGCCGAGTTCCGAGCGGTACGCCCCCGATGGCAGGCGACCGCCAGCGGCTGGACGACGGCAGAGTCCGCGGCCGCCCCGGAGACGATGATTCGAGTCAATGCCTTGGGGCGCCGCTTCGGTGATTTTCATGCCGTGCGCGAACTTAGCTTTGAGGTCCATCGGGGTGAGATCTTTGGACTGCTCGGGGCGAACGGCGCCGGGAAATCCACCACATTTCGCATGCTTTGCGGGCTTTTGCCGCCGTCCTCCGGGGAGCTCAGCGTGGCGGGCGTCGATCTGCGCCGGGCCACGGCAGCCGCGCGGGAGCGCATCGGCTATGTCTCGCAGAGCTTCGCTCTCTACGGGCAATTGACCGTATTGCAGAATCTGCGTTTTTTCGCAAGTGCCTACAATCTGCGTGGCTGGGAGCGGCGCGAGCGGGTGGATTGGGCCCTGGACGGTTTTGAGCTGCGCGCGCTCGCAAACGTCGATGCCGAGGCACTGTCACTGGGCTTCAAACAGCGTTTGGCGCTTGCCGCCGCCTTGCTGCATCAGCCCGAAATTTTGTTCCTCGATGAACCGACCTCCGGGGTGGATCCACTGGCGCGGCGCGAGTTCTGGGAGTTGATCAACGCCTTGGCGGAGTGTGGAGTGACGGTGCTGGTGACCACCCACTTTATGGAAGAGGCGGATTATTGTGACCGCCTGGTGGTGATGGCCGGCGGCGAGCTGCTCGCCCTCGGTACACCGGAGTCGATCAAGCGTCAGGTAGCAGGCACCGCCGAGGTTTTGCCCAGCATGGAAGAAGCCTTCATCGCGCTGATCGACTCGCCCCAACAGGAGGCCGGGTGATCGAATCGTACATGCTGTGGCGGTCGGATCGCGTGGGGCGGCTGTGGGGGCTGCTACGCAAAGAATTACTCCAGATCGTGCGGGATCCGAGCAGCATCGCGATCGCCTTCGTGATGCCTGTGGTATTGCTGCTGCTCTTCGGATACGGCGTGTCACTGAACGCGCGCAATGTTCCGGTGGCGCTGGTGATCGATCAGCCCAGCAGCGTGACGGCCGATTTCGCGGGCAGCTTGCGGGGGTCGACCTATTTGAACGTCACGCAGTTGCCTGATATGCACACCGGCAAGCGCGCTCTGCGCACCCACCGAGTCGACGCCGTCATTCATTTGCGGGCGCGTTTTGCGGATGAATTGCAGGCCGGAGGCGGCGCGGCGATTCAGGTACTCCTCAATGGCGTCGATGCCAACACCGCGCGGATCGTGCGCGGTTACATCGAAGGGGGGTTGGGCCGCTGGCTGGCACAGCGGGCCGAGCGCCACGGAAAAGCGGGCGCGCAAGCCGTGGAGTTGATCCCTCGGATCTGGTTCAATCCCAACGTCCGCAGTCGCAATTACCTTGTGCCTGGGCTGATCGCGGTCATCATGACGCTGATCGGTGCGATGTTGACCGCGCTGGTGATAGCCCGCGAATGGGAGCGGGGCACCATGGAGGCATTGATGGTGACCCCGGTTACCATCGGCGAGATGCTGCTCGGCAAGCTCCTGCCTTACTTTTTTCTCGGTATGGGCGGAATGGCGCTTTCGGTGGTCATGGCGTTATGGCTGTTCGACGTGCCGCTGCGGGGCAGCATTTGGGTTCTGTTTGTCGTCTCGGCCGTTTTCATGCTGGCAGCGCTGGGCATGGGGCTGGTGATATCGGTGAGTAGCCGAAGCCAGTTTGTTGCGGGACAAGCCGCGATTGTGAGCAGCTTCCTGCCTGCCTTTCTCCTCTCCGGGTTCATCTTCGATATCCATAGCATGGTCGGCCCGATCCGCCTGCTGACTTATATCGTGCCCGCGCGCTATTTTGTCTCTTCTCTGCAGACCCTTTTTCTCGCCGGCAACGTTTGGGCGGTCATACTCGCCGACACCTTGGCGCTTGCGCTCATGGCCACAATTTTGATCGGGATCACGCTGCGCCGCTCGCGCAAGCGGCTCGATTGATACGCCTATGTGGCAGCGCATCTTCCACTTAATGCTCAAGGAGTTCCTTGCTCTCCTGAAGGATCCGGCCAGCCGGGCGGTTCTGGTGGTCCCGCCCATCGTGCAGACGGTGATATTCGGTTATGCCGCGACATTGGATTTGAGTCATATTCGGTATGGTGTCTATCTCGAGGATCACGCGGCACCGGCGCGGAGTCTGCTGGCGCGCTTCGCAGGCTCGCCGACGTTTGCCGAGGGCGTGCGCATCGATAGCCTGGATCAGGCGCGTGCTCGAATCGATCGGGGGGATCTGCTGTTGGTGGTGCATATCGGGCCGCGGTTCTCTGCGCAACTGCTAAAGCATGAACCGGCGCCGGTGCAGCTGATCGTTGATGGCCGCAATTCCAACACGGCGATGGTCGCGCAGAGTTACGCGCGCGAGATCGTGGCTGAGTTCAACGATCACTGGATCGCCGAGCATCCCGGTTGGCAAGCGCCGTTGGCTCGACTCGTCACCCGGGCCTGGTTCAACCCCAATCTGGAAAGTCGCTGGTTCGTCGTGCCGGGTATCGTCGGACTGCTTCTGCAGGTAGTGGCGATGCTGGTCACCGGGCTGTCCGTCGCCCGCGAACGCGAGAACGGCACCTTCGATCAGCTGCTGATGACACCCATGCGTCCTGTGGAGATTCTGATCGGCAAGGCGCTGCCGGGTTTTTTCATCGGCTTGGCCGCGGGAACGTTGATCGTACTCATTGCCGTGTATTGGTTTCAGGTACCGCTTATTGGGCAGCTCACAGTGCTCTACATCGGGATGGGCTTGTTTCTACTCGCCACCATCGGTATCGGTCTGGCGATCTCTTCGTTGGCGGTGACGCTGCAGCAAGGCTTGCTCGGCTCGTTCCTGTTTATCGTGCCCTCGGTGATCCTCTCGGGATTTGCGACTCCGATCGCCAATATGCCCGAGGCCGTGCAGTACTTGACCCTGCTCAATCCATTGCGCTATTTCATTGTGATCCTGCGCGGCGTTTTCCTGGAGGGAGCCTCGTTCGGCCTGCTGCTCGGTCAGCTCTGGCCCTTATTGCTCATCGGATTGGCGAACCTTACGTTGGCGGGCTGGATGTTTCGGCGACGCCTCTATTGAACTCACCTGCGCGACATGGGGCGAGAAAGGAATGCCTTTGACATGCAATTGCGCCTAGTCTTGACCGGGCTCGCGCTGGTTCTGGCTTTGGGTGCGGCAGGTTGCGCCGGACTCTACCGTTACCCGGACCCGCCGCGCGTCGCCCTGGCCGGCATCCGCCTGCTTGATCTGGGCGTCTTCGAGCAACGCTACCTGTTGGCGCTGCGGGTGCAAAATCCAAATCGCTTCGAGCTGCCGATCGAGGGAATGAGCTACACGCTGGATGTGAACGGCGCGGAGTTCGCTCACGGAGTCAACAACCGGAAAGCGACTATTCCCGCCTACGGCGAGCAAATCCTGCAGGTCAGCGTGGTGACCGATTTACTTGGCACGCTCGCGCAGTTGCATCGCTGGGAAGAGCAGCATGCGCAGAACTTCGACTATCGGCTGAAGGGACGGATTCAGCTCGCCAACGCGCCGATCAGCCTGCCGTTCGAGTACAGCGGCAGAATTTCGTTGCATGAGCCCGGCAGCTCACGAGTGCCCGAGTGAGGCGGGCGTCTGACGAGGCAGGGCGGCGAGCACGGCCGCCACACATGCCGTTAGCCGTTGGGCGCTCGGCAGATGCAGAAACTCGTTGGGTCCATGCGCATTGGCGTGAGGGCCCAAAACGCCGGTGATTAGAAACTGGGCGTGCGGGAAGCGCTCTCCCAGCATTGCCATGAATGGAATACTGCCCCCTTCTCCCATGTACGCGGCGGGCTGCCCGAAGTAATCCGCCGATGCCTGTTCGAGCGCATCGCTTAGCCATTGGGATTGCGCTGGCGCGTTCCACCCGGTGGTTGCCTGCGTAGCGTCAAAGCGCACTTGGCAACCCGCCGGGGGGTCCGCCTCCAGCAGCCCTTGAAGCACCTCGCTGGCCGTTTCGCCAGCGACGGTAGGCGGCAGCCGTAAAGACAGCCGCAAGCGGGTCGCGGGTCGCAGTACATTGCCGGCCTCGGTTAGCGCGGGCAGCCCGCTCGCACCCGTGACGGCCAATGCCGGTCGCCAGGTACGGTTGAGGATCAGCTGCACGGGATCTTCGTCACTGGGCTGGGCACCGACCACGAATGGAAACCGATCGAAAACCCGCTCGCCGAGAAGCTCGCCAGCGCGGCAGGCTTGCTCACGCCGCTGCCGTGGGATCTCGGCGTGTAGGCCGCGAGGAAGAATGCGCCCGCTGTCGGCATCTTCGAGGCGTGCGAGCAACTGGCGGATAAACCTGAAGCTGCAAGGCACGATGCCACTTGCGTCCCCCGAGTGCACCCCCTCCGTGAGGACGTCCACGTTCAAATTGCCCGCGACCAGGCCGCGCAGCGAGGTCGTCAGCCACAATCGATCGTAGCTGCCGCAACCGGAATCCAGGCAGATCACCAGATCGGGTTGGCCTAGGCGGTCGCCGAGCGCATCGATGTAATAGGGCAGGTCATAGCTGCCGCTTTCCTCACATGTCTCGATGAGGATCATGCACCGACCGTGCTCGATACCCTGTTCCTGTAATACGCGCAAAGCGGCCAGTGAGGCGAACACCGCATAGCCGTCATCGGCCGCGCCGCGCCCGTAAAGTCGCTCGCCCGTCAGCACCGGTTTCCAGGGGCCCTTATCCGCGTCCCATCCGACCATCTCCGGCTGTTTGTCCAGATGACCGTAAAGCAGCGCGCTGCCCGTTCCGCTTCCCGGAATCTCGACCAGCAATACCGGGGTGCGACCTTCCAGGCGAACGACCTCAACGCTCATCGGCGCCACGGGCTGCTCCCGACACCAAGCCTCGGCGAGCGCTATCGCCTCGTCGATATGACCGTGGCGAGACCAATCGGGGTCGAAATGCGGGGATTGCGCAGGGATGCGCACGTAATCGGACAATCGATCAACGATGCTTTGCTGCCAAAGGTCGGCGATGTGCTCTCGCGTCACGCGTGGATCGAGCCCGGCCATATGCTGCACCCTAATGCCCCGCGGTATCCGATTCCGCTCGGCGGATGGTAGTGCCTAGCGGCCCGGCGTTTCAATCCAAGGGCACAGGGAGAGGAATGGGGGTCACGCTGTGCCACCAGCGCCGCTCCAGGACATAGCGTTCTTGCTGTGGGCTCTGGATGGCGCCCGGACGCGCTTCGCGGACATGATCGATCGCTGCGCCCGAGGGTGCGCCAAGCTCGACGAGAATGCGTGCTGCTACGGTGCCCGTGCGCCCCAGGCCTGCCAGGCAGTGGATCATGATCCGCTCGCCTTTGCGCAATCGCGCGAGAATGTTTGGCCCGCAGGCATCCCAGCGCTGCTCAAAGGCGGGACCGGGTGCCTGGAAATCAACAATCGGCAGATGATACCAGACCATGCCCAGGCGCTGCGTGTACTGGCCGATTGCCGTTATTCCCAGTGATTCGAACTCGTCCTGTTCCATCAGGCTGAGCACAGCGGTGGCCCCCCAGGCGCGTATCGCCGCAAGATCCTGCTCCAGGCCGTTGTGCTCAACACCGAGATTTCCGACCAGTCGCCAACGGCCGGGGCACGCGGTCATGCCGATACGCCCGCCGCTCGATAGATGCAGGGCATCGATACACAGAGGCTTGTACATGGGGTTCCTACTACGCCATAAGGTCGTCTTGATTGATCCTGAACGACTGTGTCCGCGCGGCGAAAGCCGCAGCGTATTCGTCCACAGGCAAACTCAGCCGGCATCCCTGGACTGATTGAAATGTGCTGCTGCACTGCAGCATACACCCGTCGGCGGTCTATTCGCAGCACCGTTAATCGGACGACGATAACTCTTGCAAAAAAGCCGGATCCCCGGCTCTTAGAAAGGCCACACCAGCGGAGCCAGGCCGACGGTGGTCACCATCATCAAAAAATTCAACGGCAATCCGAATCGCAGATAATCCAGCGCGCGGTAACCACCGGGACCATAGACCATCATGTTGGTTTGGTAGCCCAACGGCGTGGAAAAGCTCGCCGATGCCGCAATCATAATGACAATCACAAATGGGGTTAAGTTCACACCGAGCGTACTCGCTGCCGACATGGCGATCGGAAAGACCAGAACCGCCGCGGCATTGTTGGTGATCATTTCGGTGAACAGTGAGGTGATGGCAAACACCGCCAGCAGGACGAGCCAGGGGTGACCACCGGCCAATTGGATGAGCCACGCTGCCAGAGTCGTTGCGGCGCCGCTTTTGTCCAAGGCCTGCCCAATACCGAGCGCGGCACCGATAACGAGTAGCACCGACCAATCGAAGCTTCGCCGGACCTCGGCTCCGGTGGCACAGCCCGTCACAACCATGCAGCCTGCCGCAAGCAGTGCTGCATTGAGCATGCTCAGCACCCCGGAGGCGGCTAAACCGACCATGCCGGCAAGTATGGCCAGGGCGAGGCCGGCTTTCTCGTGCCGGCGCGGGGTGCTGTTCTCTACCCGGGAGACCAAGAAGAAATCGCGCGCATTGCGCTGACGCTGAAGAAAGTTCGGATGGGTCTCCAACAGCAGCGTATCTCCTGCGAGCAGCACGATTTCACCGATCTTGCCCTTGAGATGGCGCCCACCCCGTGCCACCGCGATGACGGCCGCATTGTATTCGGCACGGAAACGCCCCTCGCGAATGCTTTTGCCGACGAGAGGGCATTCATTGGAGACCACGGCTTCCACCATGACCCGCTCGGAGCGTGGTTCGCGCAAACGGAACACCTGGTTGGTCGCCGGCTGAATTCCGCGCATACGGTGCAGGTCGACGACTGATTCCACGACGCCGACGAAAACGAGACGATCGTTGCTGCGCAGTGTTTCGGTGGGTCCGACCGCCGGCAGTACCTGGCCGTTCCGCTCGATCTCGACCAGGAACAGGCCGGGCAGATGGCGTAGCCCCGCCTGTTCGATGGTCTTGCCGATCAACGGGCCGCCGGGCTCGACGATGACTTCAGCAGTATACCGGCGCGGATCGTCGTCAATGCTGAGCACGGGCTGGTGTGCCGGCAGCAATCGGGTGCTGAACAAAAATATATACGCCAAGCCGAGGACGGCCGCCGGAACGCCGACCCAGGCGAGATCGAACAGGGCGATCCCGGGAATGTGTGCCTGGCTTTGCACCAGGCCGTTTACCACCAGATTGGTGCTGGTGCCGATCACCGTGCACGTCCCGCCGAATATCGCCGCAAAGCTCAGCGGCATGAAAAGCCGCGACGGCGGAAGGCGGCTGCGTTTGCACAGATCGTCCACCACGGGCAGGAACATGGCGACGATAGGCGTGTTATTGAGGAACGCGCTGAGTGTCGCGACCGGTACGAGTAGTCGAAGTTGAGCCCCGAATAGCGATTTCGGTCGGCCCAGGAGAGGTTCGGCGATCAGCATGACGGCGCCGGTATGAACCAGCCCGGCCACGACGCCGAACAAGAGCCCCACCGTCACCAGGCCGCTGTTGCCGAAGCCTGCCACGGCCTCGTTGGGGGTCAGCAGGTGCTCGCTGCCCGTCAGCGCCTGAACGGTCATTAAAACGGCCAGACCACCGAAGAGGAGAAAAATCGGGGACGCCAGGTTACGGAGCAGACCGTAGAGAATACCGACGGCGACACTGATCGTCAGCCATGCTTCCCAGCTCACGTTTCCTTCCTGTCAGCCCGCCCTGGCTGCACGCGCGACGGGCGGCCGGATCCTTTGAGTCAGGCCGTTGGCTGCTGAAAATCGCGCCCGGCGAGCATCGGCTTGATTGCCCCCACGCGGATGACGAAGTCTCCGAAGCGCTCCCCTTCCCGCCGCTGCTGCGCATAATCGCGAATCAAGGGCTCCAGCGATTCGATGATCTCGGTCTCGCCGATGTTCTCGCGGAACAAACGATTCATCCGATCGCCGTGGAAGCTGGCTCCGAGATAGACATTGTATTTGCCAAGCGCCTTGCCGACGAAACCGATCTCGGCCAGATAGGGTCGAGCACATCCGTTGGGGCACCCGGTCATTCGCACAACGATCGGGTCGTCCGCCAATCCGACCTCGTGCATTATGGCATCGAACTTATCGATCAGAGCGGGGAGATAGCGCTCGCTCTCGGCCATCGCCAGCCCGCAGGTGGGGAATGCGACACAGGCCATGGAATGGCGCCGCAGTGCCGATTGCTGGCGAGTGCCGACCATGCCGTGCGCTTCGAGCAGTGACTGAATCTTCGATTTACGCGCGTTGCTGACGCCGGCAATGATGAGATTCTGATTGGTGGTGAGCGCGTAATCACCCTTGTGCTCTTGGGCGATCTCGCGCAGCCCGCTCATCAACGGATAGCCCGGATAGTCCGCGACCCGTCCGTTTTCGACGAACAGCGTGAAATGCCATTTGCCGTCGCTGCCTTTTTGCCAGCCGTATGCATCGTTCGTGGTTTCGAAATGGAACGGCCGGGCCTCGGCCAGCGCGTAACCGAGCCGTTGCTCCAGCTCCTTGCGGCACCAATCCAGGCCACGATCCTCGATGGTGTATTTGAACCGCGCATGGCCGCGATCGGCGCGGTCGCCGAAGTCGCGTTGCACGCACATGACCTGCTCCGCCACGTCGATTACCTGTTCGACATGGCAGAAGCCGATGACGTCGGCGAGTCTTGGAAACGTCTTCGGCTCGCCGTGAGTCATTCCCATGCCACCACCGACGGTGACATTGAACCCTACCAGTTCCTCTCCCTCGGTGATGGCAATGAAGCCCAGGTCGTGGGCGAACACATCAACGTCGTTATCGGGCGGTACCGCCAAGGCGATTTTGAATTTGCGCGGCAGGTAAGTGCGCCCGTATTTGGGCTCCTCGGGTTCGCCGCCGGCGACCCGTTCCTCATCCAGAAAGATTTCGAAGTAGGCGCGTGAGCGGGGCCGCAGGTGCTGGCTGATTCGATTCGCAAGGTCGTAGACTTGCCGATGCACCGGGGAGCGTTGCGGATTCGCGGTGGCAATGACGTTGCGATTGACGTCGCCGCAGGCCGCCATCGTATCCAACAGGGTCGCGTTGATGCCCTGGATATGCGCCTTGAGGTGGCGTTTGAGCACGCCGTGGAATTGAAAGGTCTGTCGGGTGGTCAAGCGCAGTCTGCCATTGGCGTATTGTCGCGCAAGCTCGTCGAGCGCCAGCCACTGCTTGGTGGTGCAGACGCCGCCGGGCAAGCGCAGACGGACCATGAACTGATAGAAGGGCTCAAGCTTCTGCCTGCGCCGCTCGCTGCGCTGCTCGCGGTCATCCTGCTGGTAGATTCCGTGGAATTTGGTCAGCTGAGTATCGGCGTCGGTGACCGCGCCGGTGACCGGATCGGCCAGGCTCTCACGCAGGGTGCCCCGCAGCTGATCACTGTCGTGCTTCAGCCGTTCGTTAGGGTGGAGTTCCTCGAGTGGTCGGCTGAGGTCAGTCATGATCAATAAACGTCCTTCTGGTAACGCTTCTCCTTCTGCAAGCGTCGAACGTACTCGAGCGCACGCTCCTCACTCAACCCGCCTTGCTCGCGTACGACGTCGAGCAGTGCCTGGTGAACATCGTGGGCCATGCGCTCGCCATCGCCGCAGACATAGAACGTGGCGCCTTCCTCAAGCCAGGCGTAGAGCTCACGGGCATTCTCACGCATGCGGTGCTGAACGTATACCTTCTCCGCCTGATCGCGCGAGAAAGCGACATCGATGCGGTTGAGCAGGCCGCGCTTGCGCCAGTTGAGCCAGTCCGTCTGATAAAGGAAGTCACTCAGGAAGTGGCGGTCGCCGAAAAAGAGCCAGTTGCGGCCTGTGGCGCCCAACTCTTCGCGCTCGGCGAGAAAGGCGCGAAAGGGCGCGACGCCCGTGCCGGGCCCGACCATGATGATCGGTGCCTGCGGATCCGTGGGCAGCCGGAAGTTGGGGTTGTGGTCCACATAGACCGGAACGGTCGCTCCCTCGGCAACCCGATCCGCGAGAAACGTCGAGGCCACGCCTTCGCGTTCCAAGCCATGACTGCGATAGCGCACGGTGGCTACGGTAAGATGCACCTCGTCTGGGGCGACGCGATGGCTGGAGGCGATCGAATACAATCGTGGCGGCAGCTTGCGCAGCGTGGCGATGAAATCCTCCGCGGCGAGCCCCTTGACCGGATAGTCCTGAATGACGTCCAGGATGTGGCGCCCGTACATGTATTCCCGCAGATCGGCTTTGGCGTCTTCGCTCAACAGCGCCTGCAGGGCGCTGGATTCTGCCAACGCGGCGTAACGCTCGAGGAAAGGCCGGGTAATGGTCGTAATCTCGTAGTGCTGCGTGAGTGCTTGTTGTAAAGGCGCGCGGCTGTCACCGATGAGCACCGAGGCGTCGGTCTGCAGTTCCAGTGTCTCGACCAGCCGCTCGACGTAGGCGGGGTTGTTCTGAGGTACCACCCCCAAGGAGTCGCCAGGCTCGAAAGCGAGCCCGGAATCCTCGATCGAGAGTTCAATGTGGCGTGTCTCCTTATCCGAGCCACGGCCGTTTAGAACGATGTTTTCGAGCACGGTGGCCGGATAAGGGTTTTTGCGCGACCAAGCTGCTTTCTCCGGGCTGCGGCTCGAAAAGGCAACGACGTTGGACGGGCGCGGCTGGGCACCGGTGAGCTTGCCGAAGCTCTCCAGCGCGCTGTCGATCCATTCCGAGGCGGGATCATCGAAGTCGACGTCGCAATCGACGCGCGGATGAAGGCGTTCGGCGCCGAGGGCCTCCAGCCGGGAGTCGAAATCGCGTCCGGTCTGGCAGAAATTCTCATAGCTGGAATCGCCCAGCGCGAGCACGGTGAAGCGCTTGCCTTTCAAGGAAGGGGCTTTGCGACCGTGCATCAGCTCGTAGAATTCCTCGGCAGGATCGGGGGGATCCCCCTCGCCGTGGGTGCTCACCACGACCATCAGATTCTCGGCCTTTTTCAGGTCGGGCTTGCGAAAATCCGCCATATTGGCCACTTTCGCCTGGAAACCGACGCGCTGGGCGCGCTCGGCGGCCAACTCGGCAATGCCCTGGGCGTTACCCGTTTCCGATCCGAACAGGATGATGATTTCCGGCAGCGGCTCTGTGGTTGTCGCTTCGGCCTCTACGGCATTCGCGGCGCCCCCGCCGGCGGCCGCGAGCCCGGCGAGGTAGCCCCGGATCCCCGGCAGCAGCACGCGGTGTATCCGGGAAAGCAACATATTTAGCTGCCCCGCCAGCTCCGCGTGCAGCGGGCGAATAGTTTACAACACGGGCCCCGCCCAGGG
>NZ_JBXWZQ010000111.1:0-3206 GCF_059432795.1 Nitrococcus sp.
AAGCTGGTGGGTTGAAGATCGGCGGACTGAACCGCCGACTGAAAGAGAATGCGGCTGAAAGCCGGTGGTTTGCACCACGAGCCGAGCGCCCTTCGGGCGGGCTAAAGCCGCTTTATTGAAATCAATCGCTTAGAGCTACGCAAAGTCTCGGCAAGCGTTACGGGTTCCGAGCGCGGCTTTCATGCTGACGCCACCCAATTCTCCACCTCAAGCCCCTCCAACCGCCGAAATTCACGCGCGTTGTTGGTCACTAGCGTCGCCTGCTCGGCCAGCGCGTGGCAGCCGATCCAGAGGTCGTTGGCTCCGATCGGCGTAGGTGACGAACGACATGCAAAGGCTGTCTTCGGGCGGAAAGGCATCAACCCGCGCGGCGATCTCGGGCGTCTTGTGTTTGAACAAGTAGCTCAGGATGTTGGTATCGAGCAAGTACCGCATCACAGCGCGTCTCGGTCCTGCCTCGGCGGCTGCTCGGTGCGATCCTCTTCCAGCGCGGCGATGAAGTCGTCGTCGAAACCTGCCAGTGCCTGCATGAGGGAAGCCCCGCAGCTTTGGCGGATGGGATGGAGCAGGAGGTCACCATCGGCGGTGCGCATGATCTCGACACGATCGGTGTCGAGGCGAAACTCCGCTGGAATGCGCACGGCCTGGCTGTTTCCGTTCACGAAAACGCGTGTCGTCAGGGTGCTCATGGGTGCGTCCTGATGTAGATACTTGAATGTATGTACTTTAGACGGCGGTCAGCTGATGAGCAAGGCCGAGCGCGCCTTGGCGATCCAGGCATAGAGACTGCGCCACGCATAGGGGCGAAAGCCGGTCTGCTCGTACAGCGTGCGGGCCGGGTGGTTGCGGGCATCGACCGAGAGCAGAAGCCGTTCGGCGCCACCACGAAGGGCGCGACGCAGGGCTTCCGCAACCAATTCCTGTCCCAGTCCATGGCCGCGCCACGCGGGTAGCACACCCATGTACATCAGTTCCCAGCAGGGCGTTTGCGGATGCGGCGCTAGGAGCAAGGCGCCGGCGTCTTGCTCCTGGTGGCGGAGGATGCACCAGTGTTGCGGCGCGTACTGCCCCTGTTGGCGAAAGCCTTCGATGGCCTGCGTGGGACTGAGCACACCATGCAGCTCGGGGCAATCCAGGGAGCTATCTTCGATCTGGGTCATCATTGCGACCAGCCGCGACGAGGGGAGATCACCAATGGATTCGAAGCTGACTCCCGGGCCGGGCGCGGATGCCAAGAGCGCCTGGCGTTGCTCGGCATTGGGTTGGGCGGTGAGGTAGAGGAGGTCGACCAGTCGCGGGAAGCCGTTTTCACGCAGTCGGGCAGCCGCCTGCTCATCCGTGCTGTCGATGACCGCCTGGACGATCTGCAGCCCCTGAGCCGCCGCCCAGTGCAGGGCGCCGCGCAGGAGTGTCGGCGCCGATGGGGAGTGACTGTGCGGCGGCCAGAGTCGGGCCGTTCTCCCAGGCTGCGGTTGGACCCAAACGGCCGCGCTCGGCGCGGTTTCGCCGGCGGCGATCAAGAGCCCGTTCCAGGCCGCGTCTGGTTGCCCCGAGCGCTCATCAATGGCTGCCGCCAACTCTGCTAAAGTACCGGGGTCATGGGTGGCGGCTAACTGCTGGAGCGCCGCGACCCGCTGGTGGCGCGGACAGGTCACGAGCGCTGCGCCGCTGGCAGGCTGGCCGGTTGAGGTGCGCGGATTGGCTGTACGCAAGGAGGTTGTGTCCTAGGTTGGATGCGAGCTGATCAAGATGGAACATAGAGGCTATTTCTGCAAGAATGCGTTGTCTGGGAGGAGATCTTGATGAATGAGTTGAGCCTCGCCGTTTTTCTTGCCCTCGCAGCCTTGCTGCTGGGGGGGATTTCGCTGTTCGTGTTCTATGTGGTGGTGAATAGGGAACGCAATACCGAGGGCAACAAGGTTGTCGCGGATCGCGAGCTGAGTCCTAAAAGCGATGCCGCCAGCACGGAGTCGCCGCCCCGTTCGGGTGCCCGTCCGCGCAGGCAGCATAAAAAGAAGGGGATCGAGAAGAGTCAGCGCTATCTGTTCGTGGTGTTCGACGAGCCGGGGCTAGAGGCGAATCGGGCGCTCGGGCAGTTGCTGAGCGATGTGAAGGCCTTTTATGAGGCCGGCCTCGGCATCTACCATGTGCCACCGGGTCCAGAGGGGTATCCGCTGACTGTTGCCAATGCCTCTTCGCCCGGCAAGCTGCCGCCGCTGCATCTCAGCGGTGATCATCCGCCCGTGCAGGGTGTCTCGATCCTGATCAAGTTCATCAATTCCCGCAGTGTCTCGCGCAGTCCCGAGACGCTGATCTCCTTTACCCACCGGGTGGCGGAGATCGGCGGGCGTATCCTGGATGTTGAGCGCAAGCCGGTGACCGAGGAAACCTTTGCGGAGTTGCGCGGCGACGCGCAATAAATCGACTCCCCGGCTGGCTCTCGCCAAGCGCGCGCAACCCGCCCCGCGCTCAACCTGCTGGAAAAGCCCTGATCGTTGCCTGAAACGGAGTTGCAGGCAGCCTCTCAGGCAATGCTGCGCAAGATAGCCTGACCTGAACCGGCACCCGCGCCGGTGGTTGCGGCGATGCGATTATAGTCTTCGACGCGCGAATCGCGACCAGGCTCTGAGGCCGGTGTTTCCTCCTCGTCTGCGGTGGGCTCCGGCACCGCCTCGGTGCGGGTTTGCTGTTGCTGACTCAGGTCAAGCTGCGCCGTGAGCAGGTTCTGCCGCGCGCGGGCGGCGATCTGATAGTCCGCCGGCGAGGGATCGGCCGGGGCAAGGGCTGCAGCGATCACAGTCTGCATCTTCTCGATCGTAGCCCTCGGGTCGCCAGTGATGGGGCCATAGTCGACCGAGACGCGGCCAGCGACGGCATAGCGCTGACCATCGGGGCCGATCTCGTAGTCGTAACTGGCGCTCCCCGTGTAACGACCGCCGGCAACCTGATGCGACATCTCATGCTGGCGGACCGTGCGGTCGGTTTGTTTGAGCTGATCGAGGAGTTTCAGCTCTTGCGGCGAGAATTCTTGGGCGAGGGTGTCGTTCCGAGCGCTGCTCGCGGCATCGCCTTCGGCGACCCGACCGCTGGCGCCTTCCTCGGCGGCCCGGTCAATGGGGGCGCCATTGTGGCCGGGCTCGCTCGTGCCGGGCTCGGGGGCGGGTGGTCGTGTCTGTCCTGGGGGCAGCGCACCGCCTTGGGCAGGA
>NZ_JBXWZQ010000112.1:0-90010 GCF_059432795.1 Nitrococcus sp.
CCCGTCAACGAGGCGGAGAGAAACCGTAGATAATCAGCGCCAGCCAGTACGAGCGGTTGGCGCCGAAGAGGAACCAGAAAAGGTGTAGGATAAGGCTCGATTATTCCGTCTCAGAAAGAACTGTCGATTTACGGCCCTGGGTGTCAAGGAGATCGATTACAAGGGTCTCAACACGCGCAAGAACTACAATACACAAACCGGCAAGATTGTGCCCAGCCGGATCACTGGAACGCGTGCCAAGTATCAACGCCAACTTGCCAGTGCCATCAAGCGCGCGCGCTATCTGGCCTTGCTGCCCTACACTGACCGCCACTGATCAGCCTGCCACCCGAGCTTGGCCGTGAGGCGTTTCGCCGACTTCATCATGCGTGGCCGGATGTCGGCGGTTTTCGTCGTCTTCGCAAGTGCGATGGTGCCGCTATTTCTCTGGGTCAGTGGTGGCGCCCTATCTCTTGTGACGTTGCGGCGCGGTGCCGTGGAAGGCGCCCTCGTCGGCGGTGGGGCGGCGCTGGCGCTGCTGATATTGGTGGGAGCGCTGGCTGGCACCCCAGAGCCGGCCCTGCAGCCGATTTTGCAGCTCTGGCTGCCTGTCTTCTTGATGGCCTTGTGGTTGCGGCACAGCGTCTCCCTGGCACAAGCCGTGGAGATGGCGGGGGGCTTGGCGGCGCTTGCTGTGGCGATATTTCATATAGTGCATCCGGATACCGCCGGCTATTGGCGTGAGGTATTCGGGCAGGCGCGCGTGCTGCTTCCCGCACAGTCGGATTCCGGTGTCACGGCTTGGGAGGAGGTCGTGGCCGTCCTCGCACCGCAGATGACAGGACTATGGGGTGTGAATCTGCTTGGGTTGGCGGTTGCGAGCTTACTCCTGGGCCGCTGGTGGCAGGCCATGCTGTATAATCCCGGCGGTTTCCAAGCGGAGTTTCATGCGCTGCGGCTGGAACGCTGGTTCGCGTGGGTGGTGTTGGCGTCGCTGCTGGCGGGAACGGTGCTGGGGCGAGGATTGGTCTACGATGTTGCTTTCGTGCTCAGCACGGCATTCGTGCTGCAGGCCTTGGGCCTGCTGCATTTTTTCGCTGCAGGTCGGCGCTGGGGCAAGCTGTGTCTGGGACTGGTCTACCTATTCCTCCCTCTGGTGATCCAGCTGGTGGCAGTGGTGGGCCTCATCGACGTGTTCCTTGATTTGCGACGGCGCAGCGAGGGGTCGTCGGACCCAGGCGGCTCGCTTTGAGCAGCACTCGTGCATACATAACTGGATGGGGACTCAGTAATGGAAGTGATTCTGCTCGAGAAGGTCGAGAACCTCGGTAGCCTCGGTGACCGAGTACGGGTGCGGCCGGGATACGGCCGCAATTTTTTGCTTCCCTACGGCAAGGCCAAACCTGCAACGCCGGAGAACATCAAGTACTTCGAGGAGCGCGCGGAGGAGCTAGCGCGTGCCGCCGCCGAGGCGCTGCAGGCCGCAGAGCAGCGTGCCGAGCAGCTGTCCGGACTCACCGTGACGCTGCGCGCGAAGGCGGGTGAGGAGGGCAAACTGTTCGGATCGGTCGGTACCGCCGATATCGCGGATGCGGTTACCCGTGCCGGGGTTGAAGTTCACCGTAGCGAGGTACGCTTACCGAACGGTCCGCTACGAAGCTGTGGGGAATTCGATGTTGAACTGCATTTGCATACGGATGTGGATGCAATGGTCAAGGTGAGCATCGTTGCCGAGGAGTAGCGGAAACGCAGGGTGATCGATTCGGCACGGTGTGCCGGCTAGCGAAGGTGTGCTAGACCGTTTTCCAGGCCGCGATCCATCCCCTTCGCCACCTTCTCGCCCCGTCTCTTCGACGGGCTGGGGCGCAGGGCGGGGGTGGTGCGCTGCATTCCGCCAGTAAAGCCGGGCTGGGGGCGGGCTCGGCTGGTGCGGAGGATGATCGATGGTGGACGTGAATGCGGTTTTAAGTGAAACCGAGGCACTCAAGGTTCCGCCGCACTCGATCGAGGCAGAGCAGGCCGTGCTCGGTGGCCTGATGGTCGACAATGATGCCTGGGATCAAGTGGCCGACCGAGTTGTCGACAAAGATCTCTACCGTCGTGATCACCGCCTTATATTTCGGGCCATAGAAGCCCTCGGCGAAGCCGGTCAGCCCATGGATGTCGTGACGCTGTCCGAGTGGCTGAAGACCCAAGGCTCGCTCGAGGAGGCGGGCGGGCTCGCCTATCTGGGGGCGCTCGCCCGGGATACTCCCAGTTCCGCCAACATCCGCGCTTACGCAGACATCGTCCGGGAGAAGTCGGTGCTGCGACATCTGATCCGGGTCGGAACGGAGGTCGCGGGCAGCGGCTACCGGCCGGAGGGTTGCAGCAGCAGTGATTTGCTCGACGAAGCGGAGCGCCTGATCTTCGAAATCGGAGAAAGGCTGCAGCGTCACCGCCAGGGATTCGTCGGCGTAAAGGACATACTGCCGACAGTGGTGGACCGTATCGACACGCTCTATCTCCAGCAGGGCGATGTCACCGGTCTGGCAACGGGGTTTACCGATTTCGATCACTTGACCGCCGGACTGCAAATTGGTGATCTGGTGGTCATTGCCGGGCGCCCCTCCATGGGCAAGACAACCTTCGCGTTGAATCTCGCGGAAGTCGCCGCAATGCGCGGGGACCAACCGGTGGCGGTGTTCAGCATGGAGATGCCGGGGGAAGCCCTCGCGATGCGCATGCTTTCCTCGCTCGGGCGCGTGGAGCTGCAGAGAATCCGCACCGGTCGTCTGGAAGACAGCGATTGGCCGCGGCTGACCAGCACCATGAATCTGCTCTCTCAAGCACGGCTTTTCATCGACGATACGCCGGCTTTGACGCCCATGGAAATGCGAGCGCGCGCGCGGCGACTCAAGCGTGAGCACGGGTTGAGCCTGATCGTGGTCGATTACCTCCAGCTCATGCACCTGCCGGGCCATACAGAAAACCGTGCGACCCAGATCGCCGAGATTTCCCGTGCGCTCAAGGCGATGGCCAAGGAATTGGGGGTACCAGTGGTCGCGTTGTCACAGCTCAATCGCAGCCTCGAGCAACGCCCCAATAAGCGTCCCGCCATGTCCGATCTGCGCGAGTCCGGCGCCATTGAGCAAGATGCCGACGTCATCGTCTTCATCTATCGTGATGAAGTCTACAATCCGGACAGCCCGGACAAGGGCACAGCAGAGATCATCATCGGCAAGCAGCGCAATGGCCCCATCGGCACCGTGCGGCTGACTTTTCTCGGCAAATACACTCGGTTCGAGAATTACATCGACGACGGCTATCGAGGCGAGGGCTTTTCGTGACCCGCTTGGCCCGGGCCACCGTCGACCTTGGTGCACTGCGATACAATTTAGCGGTGGCTCGCCAATCGGCTCCGCAAGCGCGCGTTCTCGCGGTGCTCAAGGCCAACGCCTACGGCCATGGGCTGCTTAGGGTCGCCGCGGCGCTGGCGCGAGCGGATGCTTTTGCCGTGAGTTGCCTCGAGGAGGCCAAGCAATTGCGCGCGGCGGGCTATCGGCACCGGATTGTCCTTTTGGCCGGCTACTTCGACGAGGACGAGCTGCCGCTGTTCGATCGATTGGCACTCGATCCGGTGATTCATGCCGAGTGGCAGTTGCCGTTGCTGGAACGCCAGACGTTACGTCGGCCACTTGACGTCTGGCTCAAGGTGGATACGGGAATGCACCGGCTCGGTTTCCCCGCCGAGCGGGTACGCCACGTCTACGAGCGGCTGTGCGCCATGCCATGCGTGGCCAGCATCCGTTTCATGACCCATCTCGCGCGTGCCGATGACCGGCGCGATCCCACCACGTGGCTGCAGCTCGAAGCTTTCGCAAACGCCTGCCTGGGCTTGCCAGGAGAGCGCAGCATCGCCAATTCCGCCGCTACGCTCGGTTGGCCGCAGACCCATGCGCAATGGGTTCGTCCGGGGATCATGCTCTACGGCTGCTCTCCGTTTCTCGATGATCGCGAATGCACGGATTTGCAGACGGTGCAGACTCTGGAGGCGCGGCTGATCGCCATCAATCATCTTCGGCAGGGTGACCTCGTCGGCTATGGTGGAATCTATGCCTGTCCCGAACCGATGCCGGTAGGCGTCGTCTCCATTGGTTATGGTGATGGTTATCCACGGCATGCTCCCAGCGGGACACCGTTGCTGGTCGCCGGGCGCAAATCGATGTTGGTGGGCCGCGTGTCGATGGATATGCTCAGTGTCGACCTGCGCCCGGTCCCTAACGCCCGGGTGGGGGACTTGGTCGTGCTTTGGGGCCCGGGCCTGCCCGTAGAGCGCGTTGCCGAGCATTGCGGCACCATCGCCTATGAGCTGCTATGCAGGATTACCAGTCGCGTCGAGTTCCGTTATGTCGACCCCAACAGGGCAAAAGCCTAGCAGGCCCGTGCTCGCGCCGATCGTGCGGAGCGCGGCGACCGGCGCAGGCAGGAGCATTCCGTCCAAGCTACGGCACGAACGGGTGTATGCAAACTAGGGCGCCCAGCGTGTTCGTCTGCCGGGAGTGTGGCACCGCCGCCGCCAAGTGGGTGGGACAATGCTCGGGGTGTCGGGCGTGGAATACCCTCGCGCAGACCAGCGCTACCGATGCCCGGGCTTCCTCTGGAGGCGAGGCCCACGAACGCGACGTCGCCGTGCTCCGTGAGGTCTCGCTAGTCGAGGAGGTGCGTTTCGCCACTGGAAGCGCCGAATTCGACCGCGTCCTCGGCGGCGGTCTGGTACGAGGCGGCGTCGTGCTGCTCGGCGGTGACCCGGGGATCGGAAAGTCGACCTTGCTGCTCGAGACGATGGCGCGGCTATCCGGCGATGTCTCTACGTTGTACGTCACCGGCGAGGAGTCCTTGCACCAGCTGGCGCTGCGCGCGAAGCGTCTCGGCGTCCGGGCTGCCAACGTGCAGATATTGGCGGAGACAGCGGTGGAGGCCGTGCTGGCAACGGCGAATGCGAAGCGGCCGACCGTGATGGTGGTGGACTCCGTGCAGACGTTGCACGGCACCGCGCCCGGCTCCGTTCCGGGCTCCGTCGCCCAGGTTCGCGACTGCGCCGCACGTTTGATCCGTTTTGCCAAGCAAAGCGGTACCGCGCTGTTACTGGTAGGGCATGTGACCAAGGAAGGACACCTCGCCGGTCCACGTGTGCTGGAGCACATGGTCGATACGGTGCTTTATTTCGAGAGTGACAGTGCCAGTCGCTATCGTCTGTTGCGGGCGGTGAAAAACCGCTTCGGCGCTGTTAACGAGCTCGGCGTCTTTGCGATGACTGAAGCGGGCTTGCGCGAAGTGGGCAATCCCTCGGCACTCTTTCTCACCCGACATGTGGATGCCGTGGCCGGTAGCGGCATTACGGTCACGCGAGAGGGAACGCGGCCGCTTCTGGTGGAAATCCAGGCGCTGGTCGCGGGAAGCTCGTCGAGCGCGCCCCGGCCTGTCGCCGTCGGTCTGGACGGTAATCGTTTGTCTATGCTACTGGCCGTGCTGGATCGCCATGGCGGCATCACTACGGCAGGCGAGGATGTCTTCATCAACGTAGTGGGTGGTGTGCGGGTGAGCGAGACGGCGAGCGATTTACCGGCGCTCATGGCAGTACTTTCCAGCCTGCGCGATCGGCCTATTGCGCAGGATTGGGTGATGTTCGGTGAGATTGGTCTGGCAGGCGAGATACGCCCCGTTGCCAACGGCGAGCAGCGTTTGCAGGAAGCCGCCAAGCATGGCTTTCGACGCGCTTTGGTGTCGGTTAAGAACCGGCCACGGCGTGGTCGTGGGCCGAACGGCCTTGACGTCGTGGCAGTGCAACGATTGGGTGAGGCGGTGAGCGTCCTTTTTTAGCTCAGGAGAAGCGCGGCCACGGCGCTCGGCAGGGCCGGATCGCGGCCACGTCCGTCGCGCACACGATTTCAGGCACGGTTATCACGGTGTTGTGCGGCGAGCAATGTATTCTCCAGCAGTGCGGCTCGCGTCATCGGCCCCACCCCGCCCGGTACGGGCGTGATCCAGGCGGCCCGCTCGCAAGCCTCGGCAAATTCAATATCCCCGAGCAGTTTGCCGGCAGCGTTACGGTTGATTCCGATATCGATAACGATCGCGCCGGGTTTGATCCAGCTTCCAGGAATGAAATGCTCGCGCCCGACGGCGGCGACCACGATGTCGCCATTACCCACCTTGACCGCCAGATCCCGCGTGCGGCTATGGCAGATAGTCGGAGTGCAACGCGCATTGAGCAGCTCGATGGCCATGGGGCGGCCGACGATGCTCGACTGACCAATAATGATCGCGTCCTTCCCCTCTAGCGGCTCCTGTATGTGCCGGAGCAGGGTCATCACGCCATGAGGCGTGCACGGGCGCAAGCCAGGCAGGCGCAACAGCAGGCGACCGACATTTTCGGGGTGAAAGCCGTCAACATCCTTGTCGGGGGCGATACGCTCGATTACGGCCTGCGCTTCAATGTGTTCCGGCAGCGGCAGCTGCACGAGAATGCCATCGACCCTTTGGTCGGCATTGAGCCGCTCCACCAGAGTCAGCAGCTGCTCTTGGGTGGTCTGCGCGGGCAGCTCGTAAGCCTCGGAGCGGATGCCGACCTCTTCGCAGTCCTGGCGCTTATGGCGAACGTAGATGCTCGAAGCCGGATTGCTTCCTACCTGGATGACGGCGAGCCCTGGGCGTTGCAGCCCAGCGCTGAGGCGCGTGCGAACGGTCTCGGCGACGCGTTGGCGAATAGTCGCAGCGATGGCCTTGCCGTCGATGATGCGGGCACTCATGGCGATAAGCCGTTAATTTGCCAATCCTCGCGGATTTCACGACAATAGCGGGAGGCGGATTGTCTCACGCGGTACTGCGCCGTACAAGGCGACCGGTTTGACGGCGGGCCCGGGCGTGCGTATTATTCTGCCGTTCCGTGCCGATGGTAAGGGACGCGCGGCGCGTATCGGGCGAGGGCCCAACGGGGTGTAGCGCAGCCTGGTAGCGCGCCTGCTTTGGGAGCAGGAAGTCGGGGGTTCGAATCCCTCCACCCCGACCAAGCAGCCTCGCGGGGCTTGGCAGTCGCTGGCAATTGGCGACAGCCGATCACCCGGCGTTTTCTCTCAGCACATGGCACAGAGGCGGTCGGTTATGCGCCCGTGGCTCAACCGGATAGAGCATCGGCCTTCTAAGCCGACGGTTGCAGGTTCGAATCCTGCCGGGCGTACCAGTTCCTCGGCGGATCCAAGGACGGGCGACCCGCACTATGGTGGGCGTAGCTCAGTTGGTAGAGCTCCGGATTGTGGCTCCGGCGGTCGTGGGTTCAAATCCCATCGCTCACCCCAAATAAAATTCGGGCCGCTAGCTCAATTGGTAGAGCAGCAGACTCTTAATCTGTCGGTTCGGGGTTCGAGTCCCTGGCGGCCCACCAAAGAGACGGTAGGGTGAGATAGGACCTTTCACCCGCGCTTTTTTCGCACATCCAACGCAGGCTCGTTTTGGCGTTATGCAGTAGGATCGTTCGATCCTTTGCCCCAGCATCTACCCTAACCCAGGCGGCGCGTCCGCGGAGTTAGCTTGCGGCGAATCACGAATGCCCCACGGCGTGGGGTATCAGCAAGGTTCATCTCGTGCAGGTCCACACGATCAGTGGAACTGGCACGAGGCCGCCTGGGAATTGACGGTAGCGCTCGCCCGTGCATTATCGGCGCTCGCAAAGCGATTTCCTTCCAACGCGGGGGGCGCTCGTTCCGCAGCGCCCGATCTCATGCAAGGGGGTCATGGCGGGAGGCAATAATGTGCGCGTGCCGTAGATCGCTATGGCTTGTGAGGGCGCGCTGATTTGGGTTGCTGTGCCGGCAGTTCATTCCAAGCCTTTGTTCTTTGACCCACCGTCACGGGGCGCTGGTCCCGCCCGGTCCGCTCGCTACACTGACATCTTTCACCGTCGGCCGGTGGACGGCGGCAGCCATAATGAAGACCCCAGCGGCGCCTGTTGCCTGGCGATGAGAGCCTTTTGGCCGCTTGCGGTACTGCCTGTATAATTCCATCAAGCTTTGAGGCGAAAGTGGCGGAACCGGTAGACGCGCTGGGTTTAGGTCCCAGTGGGGTGCTCCCCCGTGAGAGTTCGAGTCTCTCCTTTCGCACCACACCGTAAATTCAGCCCACGCACCTCGACCACGATCGAAGGTCGAAAGAGCTGCGCACGAGGTAGGCTCGATGCAAGTATCTGTGGAAACGACCCAGGGCCTGGAGCGTCGCCTGAAGTTCCAGGTTCCTAACGAGCGCATTGACAAGGAGGTGAAGTCACGGCTGACCTCTTTGAAGAGTCAGGTGCGACTGGATGGGTTTCGGCCCGGCAAGGTCCCATACAAGGTGGTGGAAAAGCGCTATGGCGCCGAGGTCCGCGAAGAGGTGGTGACAGAGCTGCTCCGTGCGGCCTATGTTGGAGCCTTGGAGCAGGAGGAGTTGCGCCCGGCCGGTGCGCCGGATATTCAGCCGCTGCCGACCGAAGAGGGCGAGGATCTCGAATACACCGCGACGTTCGAGATCCTGCCGGAGATCGAGGTTGCAGGGCTCGATGCGCTCGAGGTGGAACGCCCGGCAGTGGAGATTACGGACGCGGACCTTGACAAGGTCATCGAGCAGTTGCGCCGGCAAAAGGTCGATTACACCACCGTGGAACGCCGTTCAACCGATGACGATCGCGTCATCATTGATTTCTGGGGGGAGGTTGACGGTGGCGGGTTCAAGGGGGACCGCGGCAAAGGGGTGGCGGTGCGGATTGGCTCGGGTCAGATGCCGGCGGAGTTCGAGCAGGCCTTGAAGGGTTTGCAGGCCGGGGACACGAAGGATATCGAGTACTCTTTTCCGGATAGCTTCCCGGATAAGCAGCTTGCCGGTAAGACGGCGACCTTTCATGTCACCGTTGATCACGTCGAGGAACCGCAGTTGCCTGCGCTCGACGATGAATTCGCAAAGCGCCTGGGTGTCGAAGAAGGGGGGCTCGAGCAGGTTCGCGCCCAGGTTCGCGAGAGCCTCGAGGTGGAGCGGGATCGGGCGGTGCGCACACAATTGAAGCAACAGATTTTGGACAAGCTGTTGTCGAGTAATGAGGCACTGGAATTGCCTCATTCGTTGGTGGCCGCCGAGCTGAAGGTGCTGCGGGAGCGGGCGCTGCACCGAATGCAGCAGTTCGGCCAGGATGAGCAGGCGGCAGATATCTCCGACTCGGCGCTGGAGCGGGGAGCGCGTCGTCGGGTCACGCTTTACCTGTTGATCAAGGAGATCGTGCGTAAGAACGATATTCGGCTGGATGAGAAGCGCCTGCAGGAGGCGTTGCATGAGCTCGCCTCCAACCACGAACGGCCACAAGAGCTGCTGCAGTATTACATGGAGCACCGCCAGGCAATGGAAAAGGTGGAGCTTGCGGTCATCGAGGATCAGACGGTGGATTGGATCCTCGAACGAGCGAAAGTAGAGGATCAAGCAATGAGCTTCGATGAGCTAATGGGCATCAAAGGTGAACCCGAAGGCCAAGTCGGCGAGTCCGAAGGTGAAGGTAACGAGGTGAACGCATCATGAGCACATCCAGTGATCGACACCAGACGCCGATGGCCACTGGCCTCGTTCCGATGGTGGTGGAGCAGACCGCCCGGGGTGAACGCGCCTACGATATCTACTCGCGGCTGCTGAAGGAGCGGGTCATCTTCCTGGTGGGGCCGGTAGAGGATCATCAGGCCAACCTGTTGATTGCACAGTTATTGTTCCTGGAGTCAGAGAACCCAGACAAGGATATTCATCTTTATATCAACAGCCCCGGCGGCGTGGTCAGCGCTGGCCTTGCCATCTATGACACCATGCAGTTCGTCAAGCCCGACGTCAGTACGGTTTGTATCGGTATGGCCGCGAGCATGGGCGCGCTGCTGCTTACCGGTGGCGCCGCCGGCAAACGCTATTGCCTGCCGAATTCCCGCATCATGATTCATCAGCCACTCGGTGGCTTCCAAGGACAGGCGACCGATGTCGAGATTCACGCCCGTGAGATATTGACGATGCGCGAGCGTTTGAATCAGATATTGTCTCACCACACCGGGCAGGACATCGAAACGATTCAGCGGGACACCGAACGCGATAACTTCATGAGCCCGGAAGCGGCACAGGCTTACGGCATCGTGGACGGGGTGCTGAGAGATCGGGCCAAGCTCGCGGGAGCCGAGTCATGATGCCAGGTTGGGCCGATTGCCACCGCCAAATTGTCGTTTGGTGCTTGAACTAAAGTCGAGTTCGGCCCATCTTTAGAGATATGAAGGGTTGTGTGTCACCCGCCCCGTGAGCGGGCAGGGGGCGCCCAAGTTTCCCAATCATCCACTGCGCTCTTGCGTGAGCCAGGAAAAGAAGGCAAGGTTTACGGAGTCCTTCTGCCACGTTCGAGGTTGACATAATGACTGACAGAGAGAACGGCAGGGGCGACGGAAGCGGCAAGCTGCTCTACTGCTCGTTTTGCGGTAAGAGCCAGCACGAGGTCCGCAAGCTCATTGCGGGTCCATCCGTTTTCGTCTGCGATGAATGTGTCGAGCTCTGCAACGACATCATTCGTGAGGAAATGGAGGAAAAGGCCGCGGGGACGGGTAGCAAGCTTCCAAAGCCGCACGAGATCAAGACCGTTTTGGATGACTACGTCATTGGTCAGGAGCAGGCGAAGAAGGTTCTGTCGGTCGCGGTTTACAATCATTACAAGCGCATGGAAGCCAGCCACTCGAAGAGCGACGTCGAGCTCTCAAAGAGCAATATCCTGCTCATTGGCCCGACGGGCTCGGGAAAGACCTTGTTGGCCGAGACGCTGGCGCGTCTGCTTGATGTGCCCTTCACCATCGCTGACGCAACGACGCTTACAGAGGCGGGTTACGTCGGCGAGGACGTGGAGAACATCATTCAGAAGCTGTTGCAGAAATGTGATTATGATGTCGAAAAAGCTCAGCAGGGCATCGTCTATATCGATGAGATCGATAAGATATCCCGCAAGGCGGATAACCCGTCCATCACCCGTGACGTCTCGGGTGAAGGCGTCCAGCAAGCACTGCTGAAGCTGATCGAGGGAACAATCGCCTCGGTGCCGCCGCAAGGTGGTCGCAAGCATCCGCAGCAAGAATTTCTCCAGGTGAATACCGGGAATATTCTATTCATCTGCGGCGGAGCTTTTGCAGGGCTGGAAAAGGTCATTCAGCAGCGTTCTGAGCGTGGGGGCATTGGCTTTTCTGCCGAAATCAAGGGGCGGGATCAACGCAAGAGCATCGGTGACTCGCTGCGGGACGTGGAGCCGGAGGACCTTATCCGCTATGGCTTGATTCCTGAATTCGTCGGGCGCATGCCGGTAGTGGCGACCTTGGACGAACTCGACGAAGAGGCGCTGGTGCGGATACTCACGGAGCCCAAGAACGCGCTGGTCAAGCAGTATCAGAAGCTGTTCACGATGGAAGGCGCGACGCTTGAGTTCCGAGAGGATGCCTTGCGCGGCGTGGCGCGCAATGCAATGGAGCGCAAGACGGGTGCACGTGGCTTGCGCACCCTGATCGAGCGCGTGTTGCTGGATACGATGTACGAGCTGCCTTCGATGGAGCATGTCAGTAAGGTGGTCGTTGACGAGTCGGTCATAAGCGGCGAATCCAAGCCCTTCGTCATGTATGCAGGATCGGATCAGCCGGTGGCGGCATCTGACTGACCCCATCCGAACCTGGGGACCGAATCGGACCCACCCGCTCCATTAAGATGAGAAAGCGCCGGCCGCCTGCGCGACCGGCGTTTTTTTCTGCGTTGAAAACGGGATGAGTCAGCCGCATCTTAGGAACAATCACGCACACGAGTCGTCGCATGACGGCGGCCGTGCAATGTAGACGAGTTTGATGAGGATTTCCGTATGGCGAGTGACACCGTGACCGAATACATCGATACCGCGCCAGTGCTTCCATTGCGCGACGTCGTCGTCTACCCGCATATGGTCATCCCGCTGTTCGTGGGTCGGGAGAAATCGATCCGTGCGCTGGAAGCCGCTATGGAGGTGGACAAGCGGATCTTTCTGGCCGCACAGAAAAGCGCTGAGGTAGATGATCCGGGTCGAGACGATATCTACCACGTCGGCACTGTCGCCAACATACTGCAAATGCTCAAGCTTCCCGACGGAACGGTAAAAGTGCTGGTAGAAGGCGCCGAGCGCGCCCGTGTCGTCGAACTCGATACGGCCGGGTCGTATTTCTCGGGTCGTGTTGAAGGGCTCGAAGAAAGCGGCCATCGCGGCAATCGCGAGGTCGGCATCATTATGCGCTCGTTGCTCACCTTGTTCGACCAGTACGTCAAGTTGAACAAGAAAATACCGCCGGAAATCCTCTCGTCCCTGTCCAGCATCGATGACCCGGGTCGCTTGGCGGATACCATAGCCGCGCACATGTCGCTCAAGATCGAGGAGAAGCAGAAGATCCTTGAAATCGAGAATGTGCAGTAGCGCCTGGAACACATGATGGCGCTCATCGAGGGGGAGCTCGACGTTCTGCAGGTGGAAAAGCGCATCCGCGGTCGTGTCAAGCAGCAGATGGAGAAATCCCAGCGCGAGTACTACCTCAACGAGCAAATGAAAGCCATCCAGAAGGAGATCGGTGAGCTCGAGGACGCCCCGAACGAAGTCGAGGAACTCGAGAAGAAAATCAAGGCATCGGGGATGCCCAAGGAAGCAAGGGAAAAGGCGGAACAGGAGCTCAACAAGCTGCGCTTGATGTCTCCGATGTCCGCTGAGGCTACGGTGGTTCGCAACTACCTGGACTGGATCATCAGCGTCCCTTGGAAAAAGCGAACTCGGGTACGCCACGACTTGCGTGAGGCGAAGAAGATCCTGGATGCGGATCATTACGGCTTGGAACGCGTCAAAGAGCGGATCATTGAGTATCTGGCGGTGCAACAGCGCGTGCGCAAGCTCAAGGGGCCCATTTTGTGCCTTGTGGGTCCGCCCGGCGTGGGTAAAACCTCTCTCGGCCAATCCATAGCCCGTACGGTCAACCGCAAGTTCGTGCGCATGTCACTGGGCGGGGTTCGCGACGAGGCAGAGATACGCGGGCACCGACGGACCTATATCGGCTCGCTCCCCGGCAAGATTGTGCAGAAGCTGGCCAAGGTGGGAACTCGCAACCCGCTATTCCTGTTCGACGAAGTGGACAAGATGGCGATGGATTTTCGCGGTGATCCGGCGTCGGCGCTACTCGAAGTGCTCGATCCGGAGCAGAACTCGACGTTCAATGACCACTATCTGGAAGTGGAATTCGATCTCTCCGATGTGATGTTCGTCTGCACCGCGAATACGCTGAGCATACCTGCGCCGTTGCTGGATCGCATGGAGGTGATCCGCCTCCCGGGCTACACCGAGGAAGAGAAGGTCAATATTGCTCTGCGTTATCTGATACCGAAACAGCGAAAGGCCAACGGCATCAGAAAGGGCGAGATGGATATCAGCGAGAACGCGGTCCGCGGCATCGTACGCTACTACACGCGTGAGGCTGGCGTGCGCAACCTGGAACGGGAGATCGCCAAGATTTGTCGCAAGGTGGTCAAGAGCGTATTGCTCAAGCCGCGCGACAAGAAAATCCTCGTTACGCAGCAGAATCTGGATAAGTATCTCGGCGTGCAGCGTTACCGCTATGGGGTTGTGGAGGAGAGTGATCAAGTTGGACGGGTCACGGGACTCGCATGGACCGAAGTCGGCGGGGAATTGCTTACTATCGAAACCGCGGTTGTGCCCGGCAAAGGCAAGCTGAGCAACACCGGTCAGTTGGGAGAGGTGATGCGCGAGTCCATCCAGGCTGCCATGACCGTAGTGCGCAGCCGGGCCCGAGCGCTTGGGATAGACCCGGAATTTCACCAGAAACTGGATGTCCACATCCACGTGCCCGAAGGCGCCATTCCGAAGGACGGTCCGAGCGCGGGTATAGGAATGTGCCTGGCTCTGGTATCGGCGCTGACGGGTATACCGGCTCGTGCAGATGTGGCGATGACAGGCGAAATTACCCTGCGTGGTGAGGTTCTGCCGATTGGCGGACTCAAGGAAAAGCTTTTAGCGGCGTTGCGGGGCGGGATCAAGACGGTGTTGATCCCAGAGGAGAATCGAAAGGATTTGGCGGATGTCACCAAGGACGTTAAGAGTCGGCTCGATATTCGTCCGGTTCGCTGGATCGATGAGGTGTTGGAAGTCGCTTTGACTCGGCAACCAACCCCGTTGCCCGAAAACGAGACGCAGGAGGCTGCCAAGGACGAACGTCCGGCCAAGGGCCGCAAGAAGAGAGACGTCGTTCGGCCTCATTGAGTAAACGGGGCGCTGTTGACGCGTTTCCAGGGCGTCTGTTATATAAAACGAACGGCAGGCCGAACCTTTCGGCCTGCCGTTCGCTTAAAACAAAAATTATCTTTCTTTGCGAGCTTCATCTACTCGCAGGATCATCGGGTGCTGAGAGGCTCAATAGGAGGGGATGCGGCGCACCTGTCGCCCCGAAAGTCAAGATTGTTCTCGAGAAATGGGGACGCTAGCATACCGTCGTAGTGTCTGCGGTGCTGCTTCAGGGCTAAGGGAGGCCGGGTTTTCCGCTTTGTCGAGGCAGGCGCGTCCAGGGAATTTGCTGGTGCTAGAGAACAACAGGGGAATACTCGAATGAACAAGTCGGAACTGATCGAAGTCGTTGCCGAGTCTGCCGACCTTTCCAAGGCGGCTGCAAGCCGAGCGATCGATGCGTTCGTTGCCTCCGTGACTGATGCTCTTAAGGAAGGCGACCCGGTGACCTTGGTCGGATTTGGCACTTTTACTGTTCGCGAGCGTGCCGCGCGTACCGGCCGCAATCCTCGGACCGGTGAGAGTATCACCATTCCGGCATCCAAAACGCCAGGATTCAAAGCTGGCAAGGCCCTTAAGGATGCAGTAAATTAGGCTGTTGCGTGCGGGGTGGTTAGCTCAGCTGGGAGAGCATCGCCCTTACAAGGCGAATGTCGGGGGTTCGAGCCCCTCACCACCCACCAATGAAAACTGGAGCGGTAGTTCAGCTGGTTAGAATGCCGGCCTGTCACGCCGGAGGTCGCGGGTTCAAGTCCCGTCCGCTCCGCCATTTAGCATTCCGAAAAGGCGCCTCCACGGGCGCCTTTTTATTCGTACTCACCCCACCACCGGGTTGACCGAGCGCAGGTTCGGGCCGTCGCGCGTCCGCGAGACCTGGGCAGGGGCGTGCTGTTCGGTCCAATGTTTAAGGCGCAGGCACAAGGGGTACTACCGGCATGTTGCAGACCATTCGGGATAAAGCTCAGGGCATTGTCGCGTATATCATTGTTGGTCTGCTGATCATCCCCTTCGCCCTTTTCGGCATGTACAACTATTTCACAGGGGGCTCGAATCCTGCTGTCGCGACCGTGAACGGTATCGAAATTACACGCAGTGAACTGGATGCGGCAGTGCAGCGGCAGCAGAGTCAATTGCGTCAAGCGCTGGGTGATCAATACAACGCGGCGATGTTTGATGAGGGGCGTTTGCGCCCGCAAGTGCTCGACCGGCTGATCGACCAAGCCGTGTTGCTGTCGTTTGTTCGCGAACACGGCTTGCGGGTCACGGATGAGGCTCTGCGCTCGGTGGTTCGCAGCCAGCCGTATTTTCGCGTCGATGGTGAATTCTCCAGGGACCGCTACCAAGCGGTTCTACGCCAGAATGGATACTCTGCGGATCAATACGAGGCTCAGTTGCGCCAGGAACAACTATTGCGGCAGCTGGAGCTGGGAATTGCCGGCACCTCCGTGATCACCGAGCAGGATATCGAGCAGTTCGTGGCGCTTGAGCACCAACTCCGTGACTTGGCTTGGCTCAAGGTCGACGCGGCAAAGTTCCGAGGTCAATCCGACGTTGTGGAAAAGGCGATCCAGCAATACTACGATGCCCATAAGCAAGCGTTTACGCAGCCCGAGCAAGTGCGAATCAGTTATATAGAGCTTTCCAAAAATGCCTTGGCAGGCCAGCTGACGCTGGAAGACAAGGCGGTGCGGCAGTTCTACGAGGAGGTCAAAAGCAGTCGATTCACTATCCCGGGGGCGCGCAGGGTTCGTCACATTCTGATCAAATTGGCGAAGGATGCGAGCAAGCAGCAGGTCGCGGCAGGCCGCGAACAAATCGCAGGGTTGCGTCGGCAAATCGAGCAGGGAGGAAGTTTTGCAGAGCTCGCGCGGCGCCATTCGCAGGACACGGGCTCGGCTCGAGAAGGCGGTGACCTCGGGTTCGTCCGTCGGGGCGAGATGGTCGAATCCGTGGAACAAACGGCTTTCAGACTGAAAGAGGGCGAGGTCAGCGAGCCGGTGCGTAGCCGGTTTGGCTGGCACCTGATCAAGGTTGTGGACGTGCGTCCCGAAACGAGCAAGCCCTACAGTGCGGTCGAATCTCAGCTTCGAGAGGAACTGCTTGAGCGACAGCTTGCCAAGCGTTTCTACGAGCTTAGCAATGAGGTGGCCAACTACGCCTACGAGCACCCTGAAAGCCTCGAGCCAGCGGCCGAGAAGTTCGACCTCCAAATACAACAGAGCGGCTGGTTCTCGCAAGTGGGCGCTCGAGAGGGTATCGGCTCCCACCCTGAAGTCGTCAAGGCCGCCTTCAGCGACGACGTGCTCAAAGACGGGCTCAATAGTCAGAGTATTGCCCTCGGCGATGAGCGGCAGGTGGTTTTGCGCGTCGATCAACACAAGCCGGCCGCGGTGCGTCCCATCGAGGAGGTTCGGCATCAGATCCGGGAGCACCTGATCGCTGCCGATGCCGCGGAGAGGGCGCGAGCGCTCGGCGAACGCCTGTTGAGCAAGGCGAGGGAATCGGGAGAGTCTTTAGAATCTTTGGCTGCCGGGGAGGAGTATGTCCAGCACTCCTCCGCGGGATGGGTGCAACGCGCCACTAATAAGGTGCCGACTGCCATCGCCGAGCGAGGTTTTCGCCTTGCGCATCCGAGCGGCGACAAATCGACGCTCGCCGGCATCTCTTTACCCAACGGGGATTACGCCGTGCTGGAGGTGCGTGGTGTGCGGGACGGTGCCCTCGACAACCTCAAGCCAGCCGAGCGTACCCGTGTGCGCCAGGGACTGCATCGCTTGGAGTCCGAATCCACTCTGCAAACGATGATCCATGTGCTGCGTCAACAGGCCGATGTGACGCTCGATCGGAAGCTGACGCCGGAGAGCGGCGAATCGTAACAGGTCTCCGGCGCAACGCGCGTCTCCGGCCTTTTTCGGTCGGTGGGGGCGGTCCACATCAGCAGGTTCGGTTCCGCAGCCATGAAGTGGTGGGCGACCTACGGATCGTCAGCCAGTTCGGCCCCCGATAGAGCGACAGCATGGAAGCCGGCGTCCACATGTAGCACCTCACCGGTGATGCCCAGCGCGAGGTCGGAGCAAAGGAATGCGCTCGCGTTGCCGACATCTTCCAGGGTTACGTTTCGCCGTAACGGTGCGGCCTTGAGGTTGAAGTCCAGCATCTTACGAAAATTGCCAATACCAGACGCCGCCAGGGTCCGCACGGGGCCTGCCGAGACGGCATTTACCCGGATACCGTCGGGGCCGAGATCATGCGCCATGTAGCGTACATTGGCTTCGAGACTTGCCTTGGCGGGTCCCATGACGTTGTAATTCGGCAGCGCGCGTTCGCCGCCTAAATAGGTGAGGGTCAACAGCGCCCCGTTGCGGCCTTGCATCAGTGATCGTGCGGCGCGCGCGAGGGCGATGAAGCTATAGCTGCTGATATCCTGCGCGATCCGAAAGCCCTCGCGCGTCGTGTTATCGACGAAGGAGCCCTGCAGCTCCTCGCGGGGCGCAAACCCGACGGCGTGAACTACGATGTCGACGCCCCCCCAGCGCCTTTCCAGCGTGGCGAAAACGCTCTCGATCTGATCGTCATCGCTAACATCCAAGGGCAATGCGATATCGCTGTCGCATTCCTGCGCACATTGTTCGACGCGTGACTTGAGTTTGTCGTTTTGATAACTGAAGGCGAGCGTCGCACCTTCCCGATGCATGGCCTTGGCGATTCCCCATGCGATGGAGCGATTACTGGCGATCCCAACAACGAGGGCACGTTTGTCGTTTAGGAAACCCATATCAATGTTCCTGGCTACAGTAGCTTGGATGAGGGATTTGAATTCGGCCTGAACCCCGAATCGTTTCTTGCTCGTACGAACGTCGAAGGAGGCACTGCAAGGCATTATGCTGGTGCAGCAGTCGTACTCTTTATTGCTTGATGCTACCATTTTGCAGCTGTATTCGCCGAGGACGACGCGACCCTGGCGCAGGTGAGAGAAGCCGTTTGGTCGAGGATACCCGGTGACCATAAGACAATGCCTGCCGTGCCATCGGTGCAGGACGCCGGTAGGCACCGGCCGTGCCCGCCCGCTAGACGAGCAGCTTAAGCGACTTCATGAATTCGTTCGGCCGTGAGCGTGAATTCCATGGAACCTGTAATTGCCTTGGTCGGGCGGCCCAATGTCGGCAAATCGACATTATTCAATTGCCTCACACGCAGCCGAGACGCATTGGTAGCTGACTTCCCCGAGCTCACGCGCGATCGCCAGTATGGGAGAGGGCGTCTCGGGCCGGGTGCCTATATCGTGGTCGATACCGGTGGTATGGACGCGGCTGAAGGGGAGATCAGGCGAAGCGTTCATGCGCAGGCCTACCGGGCGGTTGCGCAAGCGCAGGCGGTTCTCTTTCTGGTGGATGCGCGCAGTGGGCCAACCGCTGCGGATGAGCAGCTTGCAGCTGATCTGCGCGCTCAGAACAAGCCGTTGTTCCTGGTTGCGAACAAAATCGATGGGGTCGACCGGCAAGCGGCGGCGGCCGATTTTTATACCCTCGGCTTGGGAGAACCATATTTAATAGCCGCCGCCCATGGTACGGGGGTGGCTCGGCTGATGGCGGCTGTGCTGCAGCGTATAACACCGGCGGCAGACGCGGGGCTGGAGCCTCGCCGGGACGAGGGTGCGGACGTCGAGCGCATTCGAGTCGCCATAGTGGGACGGCCGAACGTCGGCAAGAGCACCCTGATCAACCGTTTGCTCGGCGAAGAGCGGGTGCTTGTGCATGACGAGCCGGGTACAACAAGGGATAGCATTTTTATTCCCTTCGAGCGCGACGACGTCCCCTATACGCTCATCGATACGGCCGGGGTGCGGCGGCGCAGCCGAGTCTATGAAACCGTGGAGAAATTCAGCGCCATCAAGACGCTGCAGGCCGTCGCGGCGGCGCATGTCGTGATCTTGCTGCTGAATGCGCATGAGGAAATCGCCGAGCAGGATGCGCGCATTATCAGCTACGTGCTCGATGCCGGTTCTGCGCTGGTGTTAGCGGTAAATAAGTGGGATGGCTTGGAGTCATCGCGCAAGGCGCAGATTCGCCGCGCACTGGAGTTCAAGCTGGGCTTCCTTGATTTTGCTCGGGTGTATTTTATCTCGGCACTTCATGGGACGGGGGTAGGGTTGTTATTCGGGGCGGTGCGCCAAGCCTACGAGTCGTCTTGCCGAGAACTCGAGACGCCGCTGCTCAACCGGATATTGAACGACGCGGTGGCCGCGCACCAGCCGCCCTTGATTCGGGGACGCCGAGTGAAGCTGCGCTATGCTCACCAAGGCGGGCGTAATCCGCCGGTGATCGTTATCCACGGTAACCAGACCGCGCGTTTGGGCTCGGCCTATCGGCGCTATCTGATCAACGCCTTTCGCCATCAGCTAGACCTCTGGGGTACACCGATTCGCCTGGAATTGCGTACCGGCTCGAATCCCTTCGCAGGGCGGGTCAACGTACTAACGGCCCGGCAGCAGGCAAGGCGTAAACGGCTGTTGGCCTTCGTCAAGCGAAACCGCGCGCGAAGCAAACGTCATTGACGTTGAAGACAGTTGTGCAGCGGACATCGGTGGCCGAATCCAGGCCAAGAACACGATGCGATAGAGCGTGCTGTGACGCTCGCACATTTGTAGGCTATCTACTGACGCCCGCCGGCCCGCTCTCTTGAAAAACCCGCAGTCGCGTGCTACATATCGTGGCACGGGTTGTTGCAAAGTTCTTTGCAGCTTTTCTCCACAACAGGGGCGTCGTACGTTGCGCAAGGTTCGCGCGGAGCGCGAGCCGTCGCGTTTAGATGCGGGCGGGCCTTTATTCGAAGACGCGCGCAAGACGTAGAACAATGGATCTCAACGTCTTGGGCAAGGAGGTTAAGCGATGCTGAATGCCCCGAGCAGGCGGCGAGCGCGGTTCAAGCCGGTGTTGTTGGTGTTGGCGGCCATCGGCCTTGGTGTATCCGCGGCGGATACATGGGCGGCTGATGCGTCCGAAGGCGCCACGCTCTTCCAGCAGAAATGCGCGGCCTGCCATACAATTGGTCAAGGCGATACGGTGGGTCCGGACCTCAAGGGGGTCACGGAAAGGCGCGATGAGGCATGGCTGCATAAGTGGCTAAAAGATCCGGCCGGAATGATCGCCTCGGGTGACCCGACCGCCAAACAGCTCAGCGCCAAATACCCCATGACCATGCCCAATCTGGGCTTGAGCGACCCGCAGATCGAAAACCTGATTGCCTATCTAGAGAGTGGCGGCACCGGCGGATCCGGCGCGCAGTCCTCAGCGGGTGGGGCAGCTGCAGCATCCGCTCCGGCAGCGGCCGCGACAGAGAGTGAGGGGTCGGCCGAGCAGGGTGAGCGGTTGTTCACCGGCGACGTGGACTTCCAAAACGGTGGGCCTGCGTGTTCCGCCTGTCACGCGGTCGCCGAAGTTGGCGGTGGCAGCATGGGTCCTGATCTGACCACCACGCACGGCCGCCTCGGTGACGCGATGATCACTTGGCCGGAGGCGATGGCTCCCATGCAGCCGATCTTCTCGAACAAGCCATTGACCGATGCTGAGAAGACCGATCTGCTTGCGTTTTTCAAGGCGAAAGCGTCCGGTCCCAGCCAATCCGCTTCCGGGCCGGTGGGATTGCTTCTCGGGCTGTCGATCGTCGGGGTCGTGGCGCTTGGCGCGATCCTAAGCCTTGTCTGGCGGCGCCGGATTATCGCGGTCCGCGAGCCCATGGTATCGGGTACCAACCGCTGGCGGCGGTGAGAGGTCAGCGTTGCCAATGAATACGATTTCGACGAGGAGAGGTTAAAAAGCTATGGGCTGGATTCAGGATCTTATCAATCCCAAGACACGCCGGTGGGAGGAGTTTTATCGCAACCGCTGGCAGCACGATAACATCTTCCGCAGCACCCACGGCGTAAACTGTACGGGTGGCTGTTCCTGGGCGATTTACGTCAAGGACGGCATCATCACCTGGGAGATGCAGCAGACCGACTATCCCCTGCTCGGGCGAGGCGAGGGCGGTCGCGGCATACCGCCTTATGAGCCGCGCGGCTGCCAGCGCGGTATTTCCGCCTCCTGGTATGTCTACAGCCCGATCCGCGTCAAGTACCCCTACGGCAAGGGCGTGTTGCTGGATTTCTGGCGCGAGGCGCGTTCCAGCCACAACAACCCGATCGAGGCCTGGAGCTCCATCGTCTCAGACGAGAACAAGCGCACGCGCTGGATGAAGGCCCGGGGCAAGGGCGGCTTCCGTCGCACGACCTGGGACGAGCTCCTCGAGCTCATCTCCTCCGCCTGCCTTTACACCGCGCAGAAGTACGGGCCCGACCGCGTAATGGGCTTCTCGCCGATCCCGGCCATGTCCTATCTCTCCTACGCCGCGGGTTCACGCTTCCTGCAGCTCTTCGGCGGCGTCAACATGAGCTTCTACGACTGGTACGCCGACCTGCCCAACTCCTTCCCGGAGATCTGGGGCGATCAGACCGACGTCTGTGAGAGCGCGGATTGGTACAACAGTAAGTTCATCGTGTCGATGGCCTCCAATCTCAACATGACGCGTACCCCGGATGTGCACTTCATTTCCGAGGCGCGCCACGAGGGAGCCAAGTTCGTCGTGCTCTCGCCGGACTTCAGCCAGGTCAGCAAGTACGCCGACTGGTGGATTCCGGTCAAAAAGGGCCAGGACCTGGCGCTGTGGATGGCCGCCGGCCATGTTATCTATACCGAGTTCTACGTCAAGCGCCAAGTGCCGTACTTCATGGACTATACGGCTCGCTACACGGACATGCCGTTCCTGGTCAAGCTGGAGAAGGACGGCGACAGCTACCGCCCCGGGCGCTATCTCACCAGCGAGGAGGTCAAGCGGTACAAGAAGCAGGATAACGCCGCCTGGAAGATGCTCGTGTTCGATGGCAAGAGCAAGGACACCCGCTGCCCGAAGGGTCAGGTTGGGCACCGCTGGCAGAAACAGCATGGCCAGTGGAACCTGCGGATGGAAGACGGTATGGACGACAGCCCCATCGAGCCGGTGCTCACCTTCCTCGGTGAGAGCGACGAGGTCGCGATGGTGCAGTTCCCGGAGTTCGACAACGACAGCATCCTGAAGCGCGGCGTGCCGGCGAAGAAGATCGACACCGGCAACGGCAGCGTGCTGGTGGCGACGGTCTATGACCTCAACATGGGTCAGTACGCGGTCAACCGCGGGCTGCCGGGCGATTACCCGAAGGATTACGACGACCCTGTACCCTACACGCCGGCTTGGCAGGAAAAGCACAGCGGCATCGGGCGGCAGACGGTCATCCGCTTTGCCCGCGAGTTCGCCGGTACCGCCGAGAAGACGCGTGGGCGCTCGATGGTCATCGTCGGGGCGAGTGCCAATCATTGGTATCACAACAACCTGATCTACCGTGCGGCCATCAACTGCCTGATTGCCTGCGGCTGCTGCGGGCGCAACGGCGGCGGCATGAACCATTATGTCGGCCAGGAAAAGCTCACCTTGGTGGCGCCGTGGACGACCTTGGCCCTGAGCCTTGACTGGGGTTCGAAGGCTCGCCTGCAGCAATCGCCGGTTTGGCATTACGTCAACAGCTGCAGCTGGCGATACGAGGGCTCGTTCGAGGAGTACTCTCCCTCTCCTGCGTACGCCAAATTCGCCCGCGGTCACTCGGTTGATCTGGTAGCCAAGTCGGTGCGTCTGGGTTGGATGCCGCACTATCCGCAGTTCAACCGCAGTCCAGTGGAACTTGTCAGCGAGGCAGAGAAGGCGGGTGCGAAGGACGACAAGGGCATCATCGACTACACGGTGCAGGCGCTTAAGAAGAAGAACCTGAGCTTTGCGGTTGACGATCCGGATGCTCCGGAGAACTGGCCGCGGGTGTGGTTCATCTGGCGCGGGAATGCCCTGCAGTCGAGTGCCAAGGGAGCCGAGTATTTCTTGAAGCACTATCTCGGCACGCATAACAATGCGGTGAAGGAGGAGATGGCCAAGCCGCATGTCAAGCACGTGAAGTACCGGGAGCCGGCGCCGCGCGGCAAGTTCGACCTGGTGGTCGATATCAACTTCCGCATGGACACTTCGGCCCTCTACTCGGACATCGTGCTGCCGACGGCGTTCTGGTACGAGAAGAACGACCTCAACACCACGGATTTGCATTCGTTCGTGCATCCGCTGGGTCAGGCGGTGCCGCCGGTGTGGGAGTCCAAGAGCGACTGGGACATCTTCAAGGCGTTCGCCAAGAAGGTCAGCGAGCTCGCTCCGACCGTTTTCTCCGGGCCGGTGAAGGACGTCGTCGCGCAGCCGCTGGGCCACGACACCCCGGACGAGATCGCGCAGCGCGAGGTGCGTGACTGGATGGACGGCGAGTGCGAGCCCATCCCGGGCAAGACTATGCCGAAGATGTTCGTGGTGGAGCGTGATTACAGCCAGATCTACAACAAGTACATCTCGTTCGGACCGGCTGTGGAAAAGAACGGCGTCACCGGCAATGGGTGCAATTTCCCCGTCGCCAAACAGTACAACGAGCTGTGTAACCAGCCCGTTGGCGGCTCGCCGGATCCGCGTCACAAGCGGGCGATCGAGTGGGGCGGTAACCGTTACCCGTGTCTGGAAGACGCGCTGGATGCGGCGAACGTCGTGCTGTACATGGCTCCCGAGACCAACGGCGAGGTCTGCTATCAGGCGTTCAAGTCGGAACAGGAGCACACGGGTGTACCGCTGACCGACCTGGCCGAGCCGTATCGTGGCGTCACGATGACGTTCTACGACCTCACCCGCCAGCCGCGGCGCACCCTGATCAGTCCGTGCTGGACCGGGATGGTCAACGAGGGGCGTGCCTACTCGGCGTGGTGCATCCAGGTGGAGCGTCTGGTGCCGTGGCGGACATTGACCGGCCGTCAGCACATTTACATCGATGCACCTTGGTACATCGATTTCGGCGAGCACCTGTGCACTTACAAGCCGAAGCTCGACTACAAGAAGATCCACGATCTGGATAACAGCCCGATCGATGACAAGACGTTGATCCTCAATTACATCACGCCGCACGGCAAGTGGAATATCCATTCGACGTACAAGGACAACCATCGCATGTTGACCTTGTCGCGCGGCATGGATCCGGTCTGGATCAATGACAAGGACGCGGAGCGTGTCGGCCTGAAGGACAATGATTGGGTTGAGGTCTATAATGACAACGGTGTTATCGTCACGCGTGCCAACGTGAGCCGCCGGGTGCAGTCGGGCATGTGCCTGTACTATCACGCGGTGGAGCGTACGATCTATATACCGAAGTCACAGATCCGCGGCGGCCGTCGGGCGGGAGGTCACAACAGCGTGACGCGTACCCGCATCAACCCGATCTATCTGGCCGGTGGCTATGCGCAGTTCACTTACTTCTTCAACTACTGGGGTCCGACCGGGATCATGACGCGGGATACCCACGTCGCGGTCCGCAAACTCGAGAAGCTCGAGTGGTAGTGTGAACGAGAGGTATACAGCAAGCGGCCGCGCACAACGCGCGGCCGCCACGGTTCGCGATCTCTAGGAGGTTAGAAAAGATGGATATTCGAGCCCAAGTCTCCATGGTTTTCCATCTAGACAAGTGCATTGGTTGTCATACGTGCAGCATCGCATGTAAGAACATCTGGACGGACCGCCAGGGCACCGAGTACATGTGGTGGAACAACGTAGAAACCAAGCCCGGTACCGGTTATCCGACGCAGTGGGAAGACCAGGAAAAGTACAAGGGTGGCTGGGAGCGCGACTCACGCGGGCGGCTCAAACTGAAGCTGCAGGGGCGTGCAGGCGCACTCACCAACATCTTCTACAACCCCAGCCTGCCGACGCTGGACGACTACTACGAGCCCTGGACCTACGATTACAAGAACCTGTTCGATGCCCCCGAGGGTGAGGATCAGCCCACGGCCCGTGCGGTTTCGCTCGTGACCGGCGATTATATGGAGACGCTCGAGGCGGGTCCGAACTGGGACGACGACCTGGGTGGTTCGGAGGTCTATGCGGCCAACGATCCCAACGTCCTGAAGTTGAGCGACTCCGAGCAGCAGTCGTTGAAGAATCTCGAGCAGACGGTGTTCTTCTATCTGCCGAGAATCTGTAACCACTGCCTGAACCCGGGCTGTGTTGCCGCCTGCCCGACGGGTGCTATCTACAAGCGGGGCGAGGACGGCATCGTCCTGATCAGTCAGAATCGCTGCCGCGCATGGCGTATGTGCGTGTCCGGCTGCCCCTACAAGAAGACCTACTTCAACTGGTCAACGGGTAAGTCGGAGAAGTGCATCCTGTGCTACCCGCGTCTGGAGAGCGGCCAGCCGCCGGCGTGCTTCCACTCCTGTGTCGGACGCATCCGCTATATCGGGATGGTGCTTTATGACGCGGACGGGATCGAGCAGGCGGCGCGCTCGCCGGACGATGGCTTGGTAGACGCCCAAAAGGCGTTGATCAAGGATCCGTATGACCCCGAAGTGATCGCGGGTGCGAAGCGCAATGGCATCGGTGACGCAGTGGTTACCGCGGCGCAGAACTCGCCGGTTTACAAGTTCGTGAAGCGCTGGGGTCTGGCGTTGCCGCTGCACCCGGAGTTCCGGACCATGCCGATGCTCTTCTACGTGCCGCCGTTGCTGCCGGTGATCGCATCGATCCGCGACGGGCAGTACGAGACCACGGCGGGAATGGAGGCGGCGCCCGCAGACGAGACCGGGCCGAACCTCAACACCGTCGCGCAGGCGCGCCTACCGATGAGTTATATGGCAAGCCTGTTCACCGCTGGCAACGTCGAGGCGATGAATAAGGTCTACCATAAGCTGGTGGCGGTGCGCATGTACATGCGACAAGAACAGGTCGGAGACCAGAAGGAAGAGGAGGTCCAGGAGGCATTGCGGCGGGCCGAGTTGACCCCGGAGCAGTGCGTATCCATCTTCGAGCTGACATCGCTGCCGACCTTCGAGGAGCGGTTCGTTGTTCCGCCAATGGAGCGGGAGCGGGCAATGGACGGTGAGTTGCCGCCGCTTGACCCGTACAGCCGTAAAGCAGCGGGCGGCTTCGGCTTCAGGGATGCCCCCGCGCGGAGGTTCTAACGTGCGGAGTAGCAGCAATGTAGTAATGGTAGTGCCGAAGCGCGTTTTTACGCTCTTCGGCACCATCCTGGCCTACCCGACAGAAGAGCTCTGTGCCCAAGTGGCGGAGTGTGAGGAGCTTATCGGCGACCGTGCACCAAACGCGGTCGCCGACTTGGCGGCCTTTCGCGAGACGGTCGCGCAGTTCCCCATGGGGTACCTCGAAGAGGTGCATACGGCGTATTTCGACCTCAATCCTGTTTGCCGGCCGTATGTGGGCTATCACCTGTTCGGGGAGACCTACCGTCGTAGTATTTTCATGATCCGGTTGAAGGAACTCTACGCGGAGCATGGGTTCACTTGGGCCGGTACGGAGCTTCCCGATCGTATGTCGGTGTTCCTCACCTTCCTGGGAACCAATCAGGATGATGCGCTCGGACGGGAGCTGATCGACGAGGCCCTGGCACCGGCGATGGCCAAGATGACTGGCATGGATGTTCCTGTGAGTCGTGTCGTGGCGGGTCGCGGCCGGCGGCGGTCGGCTAAAAAGGAGAGAGAGGAGGCCGGCCCGGTACCGGGTGGTGCAGCCTCCGATCCGGAGCTCCCCGGCAGCGGCGACGAGGGGACGGAGCTGCATGGTGACAGTCACGGCGGCAACGTGGAGGGTGGCGTTCTGCTCGAAGGAGTTCAAGAATCGGCGGGAGTGTCGAGCAGCGCTGGATGTTTATATGAAATGCCGCTGCGGTCCCTCGCACGGGTGATACCGTTGCTTTGGGAACCGGGACGGAAGGCGGCCGCGAGCCGCGCTGACCTATAAGAGGAGCAAGCGATGTCGGATGTGATATTTGTGGGGTTGCCCTACGTCGCGGTGGCGCTCGCCATTCTAGTGGGCGTTTATCGTTATAAATCGGATACGTTCTCGTATTCGAGCTTTTCCTCGCAGTTGCTGGAGAACCAGAAACTGTTCTGGGGGTCCGCGCTTTGGCATTATGCGGTCGTATTGATCTTGCTGGCGCATTTTATCGCCTTTCTGATTCCACCGTTGTGGGGCGCGATTATCGGTAGCCCGACGATGACCTTCCTGCTTGAGTCGCTCGGCCTGATTCTGTCTCTGGTCGGCTTCCTCGCGCTGGGCTGGCTGATGATGCGTCGTTTCACGACGCGCCGGATCTATGTTGTCACCACGCGCATGGACTGGGTGGTGGTCGGTCTGCTGTTGTTCCAGATGGCGTTCGGCTTCGTGATGTCGCTGTCGTATCGCTGGGGCGGTGAGTGGTTCGTGAGCAGCACGGCGCCGTGGCTCTGGTCGCTTGTAACGTTTAGCCCGAAGCCCGAGTACGTTACGGCGTTGCCGTTCCTGGTCCAGCTCCACTTCTTCACGGGGTTCCTGCTGATTGCGCTGTTTCCGTTCTCTCGGTTGGTCCACTTGGTTGCCTTCCCGATCGGTTACCTGTGGCGGCCGTACCAGCGCGTGATCTGGAACCGGGCACCGCGCCCAGGTCCGGGGTTCCGCACCTCCTGAACGACAGTGGTTGGGTTGCAATAAAGGGCGCGTCATTGTAGGTGGTGCGTCGCAAATTCAGCCAACAATACAGCGTCAGCGCCCGCCAGGCTCGGCAGTAAATCCTCAGCATTTGCGGTCGAGTGTGGCGGGCGCTTCCGTTTGTTACGAACTGTCAACTCGGGATCGCGGCTCAATGGCAAGGGGTGTACATTCGCGTACACGGCAAAGAGGGTGCCTCTGCGAGACATAAGGTATTCGGTTGGCAGGCTCACTTAGAAAGCAAAGCTAAGCGGGTTCCGATTTCTGAACAAAAGAAGAAGCGTGTGCAGGAACACGCATCCGGAATACCCTGTGTTGAATGACACTTTGATGTAGAGTCGATTAGGATCGGGGTTCGGCATGCCCGCCGATTGGCCAAGCGGGACCGGCACGCGACGTTGAAGGGCGGTGCGGTACAGTATTGGATTGGGACCCTTGCGCGAGAACAAAAGGTATTTCACCCGACTTAGGAGGTAGCACGTGGCTTATATCGCTTTATCGATCAAGAGTGTGAGGATATCGGCTGAGGAAGGATTCCGTGTCGTCGAGATTGCCGGCATAGAGATGCGTGATGGCGAGCCGACGGGTGAGACGTTTCATCGCTACATCAACCCGGGTGTTGAAGTCGACGAGGAGGCGTTGAAGGTCCATGGGCTAAGTTCGGCTAAGCTGGCAGACAAGCCCCTTTTTGCGGAAATCGCGCCGTATTTCTGTGACTTTATTCGGGGTCGGGCCGTCATCGCTTACGAGCTCGATCAGGTCGCTGTCCTCGAGAGGGAGTTCACCCACCTCATGGGTAGGCTGTTGCCTCCTTGGAAAAGCGGCGGCTGGGACCTGGACGAGCAGTGCAGTCTGCAGTCGTTGTCGATGCTAGCGCGGGTTGTGGAAGTTCCGGGTGACGAGCTGGCGGAAATCTGCGCGCACTATGACGTAGAACCGGCGCGGGATGCCGGTGCGGAAGCAGAGGCAAAATGCGTCGGGGCCGTATATGCGGCGATCGAACCGGACTTGATTGCGTGGGAGCAGGAACACGGCGAGCTGGTGATTAGCGATCCGGATGCGTAGTCTGCCGTGAAGTTCTGCGCGTGGCGAAGCCTCGGGAGTTTCTGACCGAAAATCAGCCGGTGGTTGACAGAGCGCCCAAGAGGTAAGCAATCACACGTCGTTCGAGCCAGTATTCAGGCGTCCAGGGCCAACGTCCCTCCACGAACCCAACATGGCTACCGCCAGGGGTAATCTCCAGTTGGACAGCGGGTGAAAGGTGGACACGGGTTAAGGTTGGCGGAGGGACGAAAGGGTCGTCCTTCGCGTGGATCATTAACGTATTGTGCTTGATTCCTTCTAGGTGAGGGCCGCAACTGCAGCGCTGATAGCAATCGGCGGCGTCAATGTAGCCATGCAGCGGTGCGGTGATTCGCTCGTCAAAGGCACGTAACGAGTGGATGGTGTGCATTGGCGGAATGGGGATCGGTGCGGTTTCCAGTTTGGGAAATCTGGCAAGTACAAGGCGCTTTAGGTGGCGCAATAGATCCCATTGGTAGATGCGGGCGGAACGCCGGTTCAGGGCCTGGGCGCAGGTGGCGAGATCAAGGGGTGTAGAGATAGCGACGGCGGCGGCTACGGGCGCGTTAGAATCGGCAACGAGCCAATTGAGCAGGATACTGGCTCCAAGCGAGAAGCCGACCACTGCGATGGGGCGCTCCGGGAGGATCCGGCGTAATTGGTGAACGACGGCTCGAAGATCCTGCCAGGCACCGGCATGGTACAGAGGACCGCCGCGGCTCGGGGGCGACCCGACGCCGCGGTACTCCATGACAATTCCTTGCAGAGCGTTTTGACTCAGTACGCGGAGCATTCCAAGCGCGTAAGGAGAGCTAGCGCAACCGCCGAGCCCGTGCAGGATCAGTACGACTGGACCATGCTGGTGAGGTCCCCAGACCAAGCTGACACAATCGTCGTCGGGGAGCGTGACGTACTGACGCCGGACGGGGACTTTAGGCCGCGGGCGTGCCAGTGCGGGCCAAAGCGTCTGGCAATGTCCTCCAGGTAACCACCAGGCGGGCTCAAAGCGGGATACGGTATTATCAGTGGCGCTTGTCTTGCGCAACGCGTCACCCGGCAATATTTTCAACCCGCCTTGTCGGGGCGTTGGTTATGGCAAGGCATTACTGGTGCGCACGGTTGTCGATCAGGTTCGTTACGACCGACGGATCAGCGAGCGTGCTGGTGTCTCCCAGATTTTCCAACTCGTTGGCGGCGACCTTGCGCAGGATGCGGCGCATGATTTTCCCTGAGCGCGTCTTTGGCAAAGACGGTGCCCATTGAATGATATCCGGCTTAGCGATTGCGCCGATTTCCTTGCGTACCAGGTCGGTCAACTCTTGGCGTAGGGCGTCCGAGGGGGCATTGCCTTTCACGAGAGTGACATAAGCGTAGACGCCCTGACCTTTGATCTCATGCGGATAACCCACCACGGCGGCCTCCGCGACGGCGGGGTGGAGAACCAGGGCACTCTCGATCTCCGCTGTGCCCATGCGGTGGCCGGATATGTTGAGGACGTCGTCGACACGGCCCGTAATCCAATAGTAGCCGTGCTCATCACGCCGGGCACCGTCGCCGGTGAAATACATGCCCGGGTATTGACTGAGATAGGTGCTAATAAACCGGTCGTGGTCGCCGTAAACGGTTCGCATCATGCTTGGCCAAGCCCGGGCAATGTACAGGTTGCCCTCTCCGGGCCCATCCACCACGTTGCCTTCGTTATCGAGCAGTTGCGGTTCAACGCCGAAAAAAGGCAAGGTCGCTGATCCGGGCTTGAGATCCGTTGCGCCGGGCAACGGGGAGATCATGATCGTCCCGGTCTCCGTTTGCCACCATGTGTCTACGATGGGGCAGCGGCTCTCGCCGACGACGTGGTAGTACCATTCCCAAGCTTCCGGATTAATCGGCTCCCCGACCGTGCCGAGAAGGCGGAGGCTGCGACGGCTTGTTCTGTTGACCGCTTCGTCACCCTGACCCATTAGGGCGCGGATCGCCGTGGGCGCCGTATAGAAAATGTTCACCTGGTGCTTGTCGATGACTTGCCAGAAACGAGAGGCGTCCGGATAAGTGGGTACGCCCTCGAAAAGCAGCGTCACCGCACCGTTCGCCAGTGGTCCGTATACGATATACGAATGTCCTGTCACCCACCCGACATCCGCGGTGCACCAATAAACTTCCTGCTCGTGGTAGTCGAAAACGAACTTATGCGTCATAGCAGCCTGGAGCAGGTAGCCACCCGTCGTGTGGAGCACGCCCTTGGGTTTCCCGGTGGAACCGGACGTGTAAAGGATGAAAAAGGGGTCCTCGGCGTCCATGGGCTCAGCTGGGCATTCCGTGGCGGCTTCGCCCAATGCGTCGTGGTACCAGAGGTCACGTCCCTCCACCCACGCAACGTCACTGCCGGTGCGCCGGACGGTGAATACCGTATTGACGTGAGGGCATCGTTCCAGGGCGCGATCGGCGTTTTCTTTCAGCGCGATCGTCCGCCCGCCGCGCACGCCTTCGTCAGCGGTTATCAAAGTGCGGCAATCCGAGTCCCGTATTCGATCGCAAAGCGCTTGCGAGGAGAAACCACCAAACACCACGGAATGCACCGCGCCGATGCGGGTGCAGGCGAGCATCGCTACGACGGCCTCAGGAATCATCGGCAGATAAATGCAGACCCGATCCCCCTTGCCGACGCCGCGCGCTTTGAGCGCGTTGGCGAAGCGGCAGACCTGCTCATGCAGTTCGCGGTAACTGATGCGCTTGTCATCGTCCGGCTCGTCACCCTCCCAGATCAGGGCGGTTTGATCGCCACGGGAATCAAGGTGCCGATCGAGGCAGTTGTAACTGACATTGAGTGTACCGCCCTCAAACCACCGGATATCGCCTTGTTTCAGGTCGGCGTAGCAGACGCGGTCCCAATGCTTGAACCAGGTAAGAAACGTACCGGCTTGTTCGGCCCAGAAGCTTTCCGGATCGTTGATCGAGCGCCGGTAAAGCTGCTCGTATTGATTGTGGTTTACGAACGCATGCTCGGCGACGGCGGCGGGAACCGGATACACTTTTGATTCGGACATCCTGCTTCTCCTCCGTACTGGATGTATCCGCAGATAGTAGCTGGCGGCGCTTTGTGAGTCGTCAAACGACGTGCGCGCCCTATACGGTTGCCATAAACTGGCAATCGATCCGCACTCGCCTGGCGGAACCACCCCTAATCAGATTAGCAGAGCTGAATACGCGTTTTCGGAGTGCCCGCTCCGCCCGTTACGGACTACGAGCCGTAGCCGAGTCCGTTAGCGGCTGGAACAGGCCAGTGCCGCAACCCCCACTCCAATAGATCCTTTGGCGGAGCAAGCCGCAGCTCGGCCGGCGGGCTCTGACCGAGAAACGTCAATGCGCTAAACAGCCATGAGCCGGCCCGGCGCGGATCAACCGGCGGCGCATGCGTCTGCTTACTCAGCTTTTTGCCCAGGGCGTTAACGGCAATTGGCAGATGCAGGTAACGTGGTTTCGGCAGGCCGAGGCTCTTCTGGAGGAGAATCTGTGGTGGTGTGCAATCCAATAGATCGCCACCACGCACGACGTCGGTCACCCCGAGAGCGGAATCGTCCACTACGGTGGCCAAATGGTAGGCGCACAGGCCATCCGCCCGGCGTATCACAAAGTCGCCGACCGTGTGCTCCACGCTCACTCGCTGGATGCCGGTGCGGCTGCGATCCCGGAAATGAATCGGAGTAGAGCGGCTCAGCATGCGCCACGTACGCGCCGAGCGCCCGGCAGGCAGGCCGGCGCGACAGGTCCCGGGGTAGATATGTCCCGCTGCGCCGAGGCGACCGGCGCGCCGAATGTCACTGCGTGAACACCCGCAAGGAAAGGCCAGCCCGCTGACTTGCAGGCGTTCAATCGCCGCGCGATAAGCGTCCTCACGCTGACCTTGGTAGACCACCGGACCGTCCCAGCACAAACCGAATTGATCCAGCGTTCTCAATATCGAACTGTCGGCACCCGGCACGACGCGTGGACGATCGAGATCGTCGATGCGCACCGCCCAGCGGCCGTTGTGGGCGCGTGCATCCAGCCAGCTCCCCAAGGCGGCCACCAGCGAGCCGAAGTGCAGCGCTCCCGTCGGGCTCGGCGCAAAACGTCCACAGTACATCCTCCGACGGTGCGGTACCGGCGGTTGCCTGTCAACGTGTTCGCAGCGCATTACTTGATGTCAAGCAAACCACGGCGCTTGTTCACATGCCGGGAACTCGAATCGATATGAAACGTCGGCGACTGACCGTCGCGCCAGCCGGGCATCATGAGTAACGAGAAATCGCAGCCAGACACGTTTATGGCGCGCAATCGCTGGGGTTGGTCATTGCGGCGTTGCTCGCTTATACGGTACGGTTTCTGATATCCGCCTGCAGCAGGGTTGCGCCGATTACCGCGGTGGGCATGGCCACCAGGTTAACAAACGGAATAATGGTCATGCAGAGCACTCCGGCGCCGAATCCCAAATGGAGTAGTCGATGCTCGTGGGTCATGCGCCGCTGTTCGCGAAACGGCACACCCCGATTGCCTAGGGGGTAGTCAACATATTCCAGAGCGATGATCCAAGCGCCGAAAAGGCCCCAAAGAAACGGCGCCACGATCTGCACGACCGGGATAATGAACAGAATCATGAGGGGTATGCCGAGCAGGGCGAAATAGGCTATTTTGCGCAGCTCGTCGGTGATTGCGGTGAGCGCTTCAACGAGAAACGCTGCACCGCTTGGTGTATCCAGCGGGGCCTTCCCGGTCGCATGCTGCTCTACCCGGGCGGAGAGCAGGCTGTTGAAGGGGGAGCCAATTAGATTGGCAAGGGCCGTGAACGTGTAAAACATCACCACCACCGCCGCCAGCAGGAAAATGGGCCACAGCAGCCAACGGATGGTTCCTTCCAAAAAAATCAGCACTTGGCTGAACATCCCGCTATGTTCGGCCGGTGTTGCCGGCGGCAGAAGCCACATCAGCAATGCGTGGAACGACTCGGCACCCCACCAGAACAAGCCGGCGAACACCAGCACATTAATTGCGATGGGTAGCAGTACGAAACGCCGCAGTCCTCTGGCGGTAAGGAGCTGGAAGCCCTGGGGAACATAGGTGATACCGCGGAGAAAATCCGTCAACATGATGCGCCTATATGGATAGGGTGGCAGCCGATAACTTGCTTGTTCGCCGGAGCGCTGGCGATCGATTCGATACGCCCGAGCTGGGGGGTGAAGGGCATGCCATTATCCCTGAACCCGCCCGCCACGATGCCGCCCAGCCTGGAGTAAAGCAAGGCCGGCTACCGAGCGCTGCGGTGGGGGGCGGGCGCGGCGCCCCGGGGCTCAAGGCAACTGAACGGGCTGTGGAGGCTGCCAGCCCGCCTGACGATGCTCCGCGACGACCGTGGTATAGATGCCACCCCTTACGTTGAATTCGGCGGTCAGTCGCGCAAAGCGCGGGCCGAGCGCCTCGATAATATCGGTGAGGATGCGGTTGGTCACCGCCTCATGAAAAGCGCCGACGTCCCGGTATGACCAAATATATTGCTTGAGCGATTTGAGCTCCACACAATGCTGATCCGGGACATAGTAGAGATGTAGTGTGGCGAAATCCGGCTGTCCGGTTTTGGGGCACAGACAGGTGAACTCCGGAATTCGTATATGAAGTGTATAGTCACGTTCTGGCTGCGGATTCGCAAACGTGATCAATTCCGGGTTCGGCGTAGCCATCGATCTCCACAACGCCATACGAGCTTCTGGGAAAATAAAATTATACTGTCTGCCATGTGCTGGAACCAGCGTACCGCGTCGCTTCCGTGAGCAGCAGCGTGAACGACGGCGTTGGCCGAGCTGGCCGCTAAAGGTTGGCGGCCCCCAATCTGCCGTATCGGCAGCAGCTTATAAGAATGGAATCCGATGCGTCTGAGCAAGATCAAGCTGGCCGGTTTCAAGTCCTTCGTCGAGCCAACGACCGTCCCATTGCCCGGAAATATCGTCGGGGTCGTGGGACCCAATGGCTGCGGCAAGTCCAATATAATTGACGCAGTACGCTGGGTCATGGGCGAGAGTTCCGCGAAATATCTGCGCGGCGAGTCCATTGTCGATGTCATATTCAATGGCTCCGAGTCCCGTAAACCGGTGAGCACCGCTTCCATCGAGCTTGTCTTTGACAATTCGGATGCCGCCATCGGCGGTAAATACGCCGCCTATAATGAGATTTCCCTTCGCCGTCAGGTCAATCGCGAGGGGCAATCAGCCTATTATTTCAACGGGACTCGCTGTCGTCGTCGAGACATAACTGACGTTTTCCTTGGTACCGGTCTCGGTCCACGCAGCTACTCCATTATTGAGCAAAGCATGATTGCCCGCCTGATCGAGGCCCGCCCGGAAGAGCTCCGCGCGCACCTGGAGGAGGCCGCCGGTATTTCAGTCTACCGGGAACGGCGCAAAGAGACCGAGCGCCGGATGCACGATACTTTGGAAAACCTTGGGCGTCTGGACGACATTCTCAGCGAGTTGGGGCGTCAGCTCGACAAGCTCAAGCGTCAAGCGCAGGCGGCGGAGCGCTATCGCGCGCTGAAGGTCGAACACCGCGAACGCCAAGCCCAACTTTATGCGCTTAGATTGCAGGCCTTGATCGGAGAGCAGGAGAGTGTGCTTCGCCAGCGCTCGACCCAGGAAAGTGAGCTCGAGGCAGGGCTCGCTCGGCAACGGGAATTGGACAGCGAAGTCGAGCAGTACCGCGCCCGTTACGTGGAGGGCAACGACTGTGTCAATGAGCTGCAGGCTCAATGCTACGCTGCTGCCAGCGAGATCACGCGGCTCGAGCAACAGATACAGCATCGACGAGAGATGCGGGAGGCGAGTCGCCAGGAGCTGGAGCGAAACCGCGAGGCGTTGTCCGAGGTCGAACGCAGCTTGGAAGAGGATGGTGAGAAGCTGGCGAAGCTGAAGGCGGAGCACGACGAGCTCGCGCCGGCGGTAAACGAGGCGGTGGCGGCCGAGCAGGTGGCGCGGGAAGCGGTTGAGTCATTGCAGCATCAGCTCGAAGAATGGCGCCACCGCTGGGATCGGTTCAGCGACGATGCGGCGCAAGCGTTGCGAGTGGTGCAAGTCGAGCGTGCCCGAATCGATCAGCTGGAGCAGCGCTGCGCTGAACTTGCCCAGCGCGATCAGCGCTTGCAGCAGGAAGCGGAGCGATTACTCGGCGATGATCCACAGGCGGAGCTGGAGGCGCTCGATGAGCGCGAGCGCGTGCTGCTTGAGCAGAGAGACGAGCTGCAGGCGGATCATCAAGCGCAACAGGAGGAAATCGACGGGGTGCGTGAGCGGATGGTGCAGCTCAGCACCGCGATAGATGAGATCCGTGAGGCGGTGCATCGTGACCGAGCCCGACTCACCTCGCTGGAGACGATACAGCAAGCCGCTTTGGGCGAGGATGAAGCGCTGCGCAGCTGGCTTGAACGTGTCGAGCTCGCTAGTGAGCCCCGGCTCTCGCAATCGGTCGAAGTGCAGCCGGGTTGGGAGCTTGCCGTGGAGACGGTTCTGGGCTCGGCCCTGCAGGCCATTGTTACTGAATGCGCATGGGTGGGTGAGGAGGCGGGGAGGCCGCCTTCTGCGGGAGCCGTGATGTTGTTCAGGCCAGGGCCCGACGAAGCGCCTGTGAGCCCGCAGCTGGGATCCACCCCGGCGTTGCGGGACAAGGTGAGTGCGCCGTGGGCCTTGGACGATCTGCTCGGTCGTGTTTACTGTGTCGATGATCTGAGTTCGGCGTGCACGCTGGCGGCGGATCTCGAGGCGCATGAGTCCATCGTTACGCCGGACGGGACCTGGCTGGGTCGACGATGGTTGCGCGTGCCGGGAACCAACAACCCCGCCGAGGGGGCGATCGCGCGCCAGCGCGAGCTCGAGTCGCTGCATGCCGGCGTTGCTGATTGGGAGGAGCGTTTGACGCTGCGGCGCGCCGAATACGCGGATTTATGCTCGAAGCTAACCGGCGCGGAGTCGGGTTTCGAGGCGCGCCGTGAGGCGCTGGCGGCCCTCCAGGGAGACCTCACCGGCATCCGTGCCCGGGTGGAGAGCCTCGAGCATCGCCGTAAGCAATTTCAACAGCGGCGCGTCGCCATCGATCAGGAGCGGGCGGAGATTGCCGCGGCCAGGCAGGATGCGGCCACGGCAATACGATCTGCCGGCGAGCGCCTCCAAGAGGCGACGGAGCGTAGCGAGTCACTCGCTCGTGAGCGGCCATCGCACAGAGAGGAACGCGAGCGCCTGCAAGAGCAGCTCGCCACAGAACAAGAACGCTTTCATGAGTTGCAGTCGCGGCGTCATGAGCTTTCCCTGCAGGAGCAAAGCGTGACGACGGCACGCACAGCACTGGAAGAGTCCGCCATACGGTTGCAAGAGCGGCGTCAACGGTTGCTGATGCGGGATGGCGAGCTTGACGAAGCGCTAGGAAAGCAGGATCTGCCCGAAGCCGAGCTCGAAAGTGAACGTGAACGCTTGGCGGCACAGCGGCCGGCGCTCGATGAGCGGTTGCTCGAGGCGAGAGCGCAACTCGATGAGTCTGAGCGCGCGCTTCGCGAGCGCGAACCACGGCGGAGCGAGGCAAGCCAGCGCGTGGCCGAGCTACGCAGCTCTCTGGAAACCGTACGGTTGCGCGAGCAGGAGTTGAAGCTCCGGGCGCAGACGCAGGCTGAGCAACTCGACGAGCTTGGATATGACCGGGAGACGGTAACAACCGGCTTGGATCCGGAGTTGACAGAACGGGCCTGTGCCGAGGCGCTAAGCCGCCTAGAGGGCCAGATCAACCGCATCGAGCCTGTCAACCTCGCGGCGATTGACGAATGTCGGGACTTGGAAGAGCGCAAGGCTTACCTCGAGCGCCAGCACGGTGATCTTCGTGTTGCGCTGCAGACGCTGGATAGCGCTATCCGCCACATCGAGCAGGAGACCCGGCGGCGCTTTAAGGAGACCTTCGAGCAGGTCGACCAAAGGTTGCGGGTTTTGTTTCCCCGACTCTTCGGTGGCGGCCAGGCTCATCTCGAGCTATCCGGCGAGGATCTTTTGGAGGCCGCGATCACGATCATGGCGCGGCCACCGGGCAAGAAGATCACGAGCATTCAGCTGCTCTCGAGCGGCGAGAAGGCGCTGACCGCCGTCTCTTTGATTTTTGCTCTGTTCGAGCTCAATCCCGCGCCGTTTTGTATGCTCGACGAAGTCGATGCGCCGCTCGATGAGGCCAACGTAGGCCGCTTTTGCGACATGCTCCGAGAGCAAAGCGAGCGTGTCCAGTTCATTATGGTCACGCACAACAAATCCACCATGCAGGCGGCCAGTCACCTGCTCGGCATTACTATGAACGAGCCCGGAGTTTCGCGATTGGTGGCGGTGGATCTGGCTCGGGCTGCAGAGCTGGCGGCGGTTTGAATCGACTAAGGGGTTGAGGTTCGCCCGCGCCGGGTGCAGTCTGTGAAATCGCAAGGGTACGGAGATAGTCAAAATCACCGGGACGTATCCATGGAAGAGCTTCGCTGGCTGTTGCTGATTCTGGGTTTGCTGGTCATTGTGCTGGTGTACGGCTACGGTCGAATTCAGGAATGGCGTGATGAGGGACCCCCCTGGCGGCGGCGCAAGCCTGAGCCCTTTGCCGATGATGCCCTCTCGCGCGAGGATATCGAGGGTACCCTCAGTGAGTTGGACAGCTTGATCAGTGAGCGCCAGGAAGAGGTTCGCGGAACGCGGGCGGATTCGGTTGCCGATGATGACGCTTCGAGCGTTCCGTGCGCGAGCCGCGCGGGCGAGGATACGAGTCCGTCACCACCGGCATTCAGTCAACGGGCCGAACGTCGCGAAGGTAGATTGGCGTCGTTGCTCGGCGCCCGGGCAAGGGGCGCGGAGCCGGAAGCCGAACCCGAGCCCGAGCCCGAGCCGCAAAGCAAGCCAAGACATGGTGGCGAGGAGAAGCTTGTCGTCATCAATCTGGTTGCGCCGCCGGAGGACGAGCGGTTTGCGGGGCCGGAGTTGGTCGACGCCTTGGAGGCGGCCGGTATGCACTTCGGCGAACACGAGATTTTTCATCGCTCGCTGGACACACACGACAGCCCCCGTGTGCTGTTCAGCGCCGCGAATATTCTCGAACCCGGCTGGTTCGATCTGGACCGTATCGCTGAGTTCAATACCCCCGGAATCGCATTTTTCATGCGCCTGCCCGGTCCGTATGACGGGCTGGCCACATTCGAGCAGATGCTTGCCACGGCGCGCGCCGTGGCCGAGCGGCTAGGCGGCCACCTGCTCGATGGACGCCGCTGTGATGTTACCCACCAGTCCATCGAGCATATTCGTGAGGTTTTGATCGAGTACCGGCGTCGGGCGCACTTGGCGGCTCGGCAAGCCCGGTGAGCGCCGGCGGCAGCCGAGGGCGGATCGAGCTCTGATTGGCAGGCATGGGCGAGGCGCCGCCGGTGTGCGCCGATGTCTAATATCGAGATGGCGGAGACCGCGTTAGCCATGGCGAGCGTTGAACGGGCCGAAGCCGAGCGACGTGCCGCTGCGTTGCGCGAGGAGATCGAGCACCATGATTATCGCTATTATGTGCTCGACGATCCCGTTGTGGCCGATGCCGATTACGACGCCCTGCTTCGTGAATTGCAGGCCCTCGAGGCCGAACATCCGGAACTGGTCACCGCGGATTCACCGACCCAGCGCGTGGGCGCTAAGCCGCTCGAGGCATTCGGCGAGGCACGCCACGGTCTTCCCATGCTGTCTCTGGATAACGCCTTCGACGAGGGCGAAATCCGCGATTTCGATCGCCGCGTTCGGGAGCGATTGGGGGCAAACGCGGTTGCCTATATGGCAGAACCCAAGCTGGACGGTCTATCGGTCAATCTGCGCTACGAAGGCGGGCGGCTAGTGCAAGGCGGCACGCGGGGGGATGGCTACGTGGGGGAGGACATCACTGCCAATATCCGCACGCTGCGCACGGTTCCGCTGCGTCTGCGCGGCGAGGGTTGGCCTGAGTGGCTCGAGGTACGCGGCGAGATCGTGATTCGCAAGGCGGATTTCGAGCGCCTCAACACCCAGCGCCTCGAGGCCGGTGAACGTCTCTTCGCGAATCCCCGCAATGCGGCGGCCGGGAGCCTGCGCCAGCTTGACCCGAGAGTCACTTCACGCCGGCCGTTGACCCTATTCATATTCGGTATCGGCGAGTGCAGCAAGGCAATTGCGGAGCGCCAGTCGCAGGTTCTGGAGCGGATGCGCGACTGGGGCTTTCGCGTCTATGAGCGGGTCCAGGTGGTGACCGGGGCAGTGGAATGCCTGAAGTATTACCGGCGCCTCCTCGAGCTGCGCGAAACGCTGCCTTTTGAGGTCGACGGTGCCGTCTACAAGGTGAACGATCTGAGTAGCCAACAGCGCCTCGGCTTCACTGCGCGCGCGCCGCGATGGGCCGTTGCCTACAAGCTTCCGGCGCGCGAGGCGAGCAGCGTCGTGCTCGATATCGAGCCCTCCGTCGGACGCACGGGCGTTATCACGCCGGTCGCTGAGCTCGAGCCCGTGCAGGTCGGCGGCGTGGTTGTGCGTCATGCGACGCTGCACAACGAAGATGAGGTGCGGCGCAAGGACGTGCATATAGGCGACACGGTCATGCTGCGCCGGGCCGGCGATGTCATTCCAGAGATCCTCGGTGTGATCCGCGAGAAGCGCCCGCAAGGCGCTCAGTCCTGGAGCATGCCGCGAACTTGCCCCGTTTGCGGCTCGGAGATCATACGTCTGGAGGATGAGGCGGCACACCGCTGCATCGGCGGGCTTTTCTGTGCCGCGCAGCGCGTGGGCGCGATCGTGCATTTCGCCTCGCGCCGTGCCATGGACATAGATGGTCTGGGCGAGAAGCGAGTGGAGCAACTGGTCCGCCAAGGGCTCGTGGCGACGGTGGCCGACCTCTACACGCTCGAGCGGGCCCCGCTGATGAAGTTGGAGCGTATGGGAACCAAATCGGCGGATAATCTGCTGCGAGCCATTGACGCCTCCCGCGAGACGACCCTTGCCCGCTTTCTTTTTGCGCTGGGCATACCCGAGGTCGGCGAAGTTACGGCCAAACAGCTGGCGCTGGGTTTCGGCGACCTAACGCCACTGCTGGAGGCCAGCGAGGAGCGACTCACGCAGATTCCCGACATCGGTCCGATAGTCGCTCGCCATATCACGCATTTCTTCGCACAGCCGGACAACCATCAGGTCATCGATGCGTTACTTCAGGCGGGGGTTCACTGGCAGCCCCCGGTTGCTGCAGGGAAAGGCCAACCGCTCGCCGAGAAGACCTTTGTCCTGACGGGTACACTTGAGGGCTACACGCGGGACGAAGCACAGAAACGCATCGAGTCCCTTGGCGGCCGGGTCACCAGCAGCGTCTCGAGAAACACTGACTACGTCGTGCTCGGCAGCAGTCCAGGCGCGAAGCGGGAGAGGGCACTGCAGTTCGGAGTCACTATGTTGGACGAAACCGCTTTTCGGCAACTGATCGTGGATGAATAGGCGATTAGCCGAACACTTCCGCGGCGCCGCCGAACGGCAGGTCGCCGGGCGAGCACGCGCCGGTGACGCCGCTCAGGTTTTTTGCTGCTGTTGGTGTTCCCGTGGCGTCAGCGCCTGGATGCTCAACGCGTGAATGGTATCGGCGCGCATCGCCTCACCCATGGCATCGTACACCATGCGGTGGCGCTGAAGTGTGTTGCGGCCGGTGAAATCCGGGCTGACCACCAACACCCGGTAGTGGCCGCCGCCGTCCTTGGCCCCAACGTGTCCGGCATGCAATCGGCTGTCATCGCGCACCGTCACGGTTTCCACCTGCAGCGCCTCGCGCAGCCGCCGCTCGATCATTGCCACCCGTGATTCGGTCATGCCAATACTCGCTTGAATGGTTTAACGATCACTTGCTGATAGACACCCGCCTCGACGTAGGGGTCGCTATCAGCCCAGGCCTGGGCTGCCTCCAGCGAAGCGAATTCTGCGATCACCAGACTGCCGGAGAAACCGGCGGACCCGGGTTCTTCACTGTCGATGGCAGGATGTGGGCCGGCCAGCAGCAAACGCCCCTCGGCTTTAAGCTGCTCCAAGCGCTTGAGATGGGCGCTGCGGGCCTTGGCGCGTAGTGGCTGGCTATTGGCGATGTCCTCGCTGAGGATAGCGTAATACATGGATCCACGGCCTCAAAGCTGAACCGGTACCTCGAACTTAGGCTATCACAAACCCAATGTCCCTGACGCGGCACGCGAGCAGCCGTTACAATGAATCAGCGATACGCCCGCGCCCGTGCAGCCGAGGAGATGCGCAGTGTGCCAGTTCTTCGTGATTCATCCCATGACCCCGCAGCCGCGTCTGATCCGCCGGGCCGCCGAGATACTGCAGCGCGGTGAGGTGATCGTCTATCCTACAGACACCGCCTATGCCCTAGGTTGCCGCATGGGAGAGCGCGAAGCAGTGGAGCGCATCCGACGCCTGCGCAATCTGCACGAGCGGCACCACTTTACGCTCGCCTGTCGTGACTTGTCGGACATCGGCACCTACGCAAAGGTCAGCAACTCGGCTTTTCGTCTGCTCAAAGCCCATACGCCTGGGCCGTATACGTTTATTCTCCCTGCGACCAACGAAGTGCCGCGGAGGCTTCAGCATCCCAAGCGCAAGACCATTGGCATCCGTGTTCCCAACAGCCCCATCGCGAGCGTGCTTATTGCCGAGATCGGTGCGCCAGTGATGAGCACCACACTGCTGTTGCCCGGCGACGATCTGCCGCTGACGGACCCCGAGGTAATACGGGAGCGCATCGGTGCGCAGGTGGATCTGATCATCGACGGCGGCGCCGGGGGACTCCAGCTGAGTACGGTGATCGATCTCACCGGTGAAAGGCCGGCGGTGATTCGTCGTGGCGCCGGGGATGCCACGGTGTTTGAAGCTTGAGTTGCGGTGGCTTGGCCCTCGGTTGGAGCAGCACTCGCTGCACCGCCTTGTGCCCCAGGCTATGATGTATTTCGGTCCGGATTGAGCGAGCCGATGCCAGGAGGTGATTTTGAGCATACTCGACCCGCGCCAGAGTCGCGTTCTCTCCGGAATGCGGCCGACCGGGCGGCTGCACCTGGGTCATTACCACGGTGTCTTGAAGAATTGGGTGCAACTGCAGCAGGAGCATGAGTGCTTCTTTTTTGTGGCGGATTGGCATGCGCTGACCACCGCCTACGACGAGCGCGAGATCATCGGTCAGAACATCTGGGAGTTGGTGATCGACTGGTTGGCCTGCGGGGTTAATCCGAGCTTGGCCAAAATCTTCATTCAGTCCCGGGTAATCGAGCACGCCGAGTTGCATTTGCTGCTCTCGATGATTGCTCCGCTGGGTTGGCTGGAGCGGGTGCCCACGTACAAGGATCAGCAACAGAATCTGCGTGATAAAGATTTGCTCACGTACGGCTTCCTGGGATACCCCGTGCTGCAAAGCGCCGATATCCTCATTTATCAGGCAAGCGGCGTGCCGGTAGGTGAGGACCAGGTGTCTCATGTTGAGATCACGCGCGAACTCGCCCGGCGCTTCAACCACCTATTCGGTCGTGAAACGGACTTCGAGAGTAAGGCCGAAACGGCAGCCAAGCGCATGGGTAAGAAAAACGCCCGGCTCTACGCGGAGCTGCGCCGGCGATACCAGGAGCAAGGTAACCAGGAAGCCTTGTGCGAGGCGCGCTCGTTGGTGGAAGCTCAGCAGAACATCACGCTGGGCGAGCGCGAGCGGCTCTTGGGCTACCTTGAAGGCACGGGACGCAATATTCTGCCGGAGCCGCACGCGCTGCTCACGCCTGCATCGCGAACGCCGGGTTTGGATGGACGAAAGATGTCCAAGTCCTATGGGAATACGATCTCGCTGCGCGATGAACCCCAGACGGTGGAGCAGAAGATTCGAACGATGCCTACAGACCCAGCGCGAGTGCGTCGCACCGACCCCGGGGAACCTACGAAATGTCCGGTCTGGGATTTCCATCGGCTCTACTCCGACGAGGAGACCCAGGAATGGGTGCTTAGGGGTTGCCGATCCGCCGGTATCGGCTGTTTGGATTGCAAGCAGCCGATAATTGAAGCTGTGAAGGCGGAGCTCGAACCCATTCGCGCCAGGGCCCGCGAGTTTGAAGAGGATCCGCAAGCCGTGCGGCGCATCGTTTCGGACGGCTGTGAAAAAGCGCGCGTCGTGGCCAGAGAGACGATGCAGGAGGTGCGGGCTGCCATCGGTCTGGACTATCGGTAATGGCGAGCGAAGGCGATGCAGCCCCGCTGCCCGAAGCACAGCGCGACGATGAACCGTCCACGGTCTCGGTCGCCGTCAAGGTGATGGGTGAGCCGTTGGTGAAGCTTCCGCCTGACCTTTACATTCCACCCGATGCCTTGGAGATCATTCTGGAGGCTTTCGAGGGGCCGCTCGATCTGCTTCTTTATCTGATCCGCCGGCAAAACCTCGACATTCTGGACGTTCCAATTGCCGAAATTACTCGCCAATACATGCGCTACGTCGAGCTGATGCAGGGTCTGCGTCTGGAGCTTGCGGCCGAGTACCTGGTCATGGCCGCCGTTCTGGCTCAGATCAAGTCGCGTATGCTGCTGCCGCAGCCGGCCGACGAGGCGCCTGAGGAAGCCGATCCGCGGCTCGAGCTGGCGCGAAGACTCCAAGTCTACGAGCAATTCAAAGAAGCGGCGCAAGCGCTCGATGAGTTGCCGAGGCTCGAGCGCGATATTTACCCGACGTGGGCATCGACCCCACCGGCGCGCGCTATTGAGCGGAGCGAGCCGAGGGTTGCCCTCGGCGAGCTCGTCATGGCGTTGGCCGATGTCATGGCCCGGGCGGAGCGTTTTGCGCAGCATGCGGTTCAGCGCGAGGCGCTTTCCGTGCGGCAACGCATGGTCGACATCCTGGCGCGGCTTGAATGCGAGCGCTTCAGCGCGTTCACGGCGCTGTTTTCGGTCACGGAGGGGCGTTCGGGTGTTACCGTTACCTTTCTGGCGATTCTGGAGCTTTTCCGGGAGCGGCTGATCGAATTGCGTCAGGCTGAGGCTTTCGCGCCAATCTATGTTCGCGCGGCAACAGCGACCTCGACGAGAGAATCCGAACCGGGCAATGAGCAAGGGAAGAACGAGCCATAATGGAGCCAGAGCTGAAGTACATCATCGAGGCGGCGCTATTGGCGGCGGGCGAACCCCTGTCCGTGGATAGAATGCAGCGGCTGTTTCCGTCGGATCGACAGCCCGAGAAGGCGGCCATTCTCAATGCATTGGCCGAGTTGGCCGAGGATTATCGCCGCCGTGGCATCGAGCTCAAAGAAGTTGCCAGCGGCTATCGAATTCAGGTGCGGGAGGAACTGACGCCGTGGGTCGCGCAACTCGGAGCGGCACGGCCGGGGCGTTATTCCCGGGCGCTGCTGGAGACCATAGCGATCATCGCTTATCGCCAGCCGATCACGCGCGGGGAAATTGAAGAGATCCGCGGTGTCGCGCTCAGCAGTTCCATTATGCGTACGCTGCAGGAACGGGGCTGGATTCGCACGGCGGGGCACCGGCAGTTACCCGGGCGACCGGCTCTATTTGCCACCACTCGCGCCTTTCTCGATTATTTCAATCTCAAGAGCTTGGATGAAATGCCGGCGCTCAGCGAGCTCATGAACCGGAGTGACGAAAACGCCGAGTATGAACCGAGCTTGGCGCAATCTGAGGATGGTCTCAGCGTGCGGGCGATCGGATGAGCGACACGGAAAAGCTCCACAAGGTGCTCGCGCGCGCCGGATTGGGTTCGCGTCGGCAGATGGAGCGCTGGATACGCGAGGGGCGCGTCCGAGTCAACGGCCGGCTTGCCCGATTGGGCGAACGGGTGGCGCCGCTGATGCGTATCAAGGTCGACGGCAAACCTCTGCAGCGGCGAAACGTCTGCGGATCGCCTCGGCGTATGCTGCTTTACCACAAACCGGTGGGCGTGGTTACCACGCGGTCGGATCCCGCCGGGCGCCCTACGGTTTTTGAGCATCTACCGAGCCTCAAACGGGGGCGCTGGATCGCGGTAGGCCGTCTTGATGTGAATACTTGCGGTCTATTGTTGTTCACTACCGACGGCGAGCTCGCCAACCGTTTGATGCACCCCTCCTTCCGCCTCGTGCGTGAATACGCCGTACGGGTCTATGGCGTGGTAACGCCCGAAATGATTGGCCGTTTGAAGCAAGGTGTAGAACTTGAAGATGGCCTTGCCGCATTCGATCAGGTCGATACGCTCTCCGAGTCGCAGGCGAGCAATGGCTGGTTCCGGGTACGCCTGTTCGAGGGGCGCCGCCGCGAGGTGCGGCGGCTCTGGGAGTCGCAAGGGGTACGGGTGAGCCGGCTGAGTCGGCTGCGCTACGGTCCGGTGCGGTTGCCGCCCGGTTTACGACAAGGGCAGATCCGAAAGTTGGATACGGCGGAGATTGCCCGCGTTTGCCTAGCGGTGGATCTGGAACCGCGGCCGCAGCGTCCGGCCGGGCGTGAGAAACGCAGGAGTGCTCGGGTAGCACGAAACTCTTGAATGATCCGTCGAGCCGTCACCTATGTGCCCGAAAATTTATTTTTCTGAGCTGATGTGATAGAGGGTCCCGCCGCGCGCCATCGGGTTGCGGTGAACGGCTGCGTTATGCGTTTGCAGCGGCGTCGCGGCGCTTGCCTCGACGGTTGGCGCGCGCTCGCGAACGTAGTGGCGGATTGTGGCGACCCGCTCTTGAAGGACAGGTGGCAGGTGTGAATAGGTCCCCATCAGCAGCACCAGGCGTCGAACGCCGTCATCGATGTCGCTCAAGCTGCACAAGGTATTCTGAATCGAGGACTTGGTTAGTGCTGAGTCGAACTCCCTCAGCAAATAGATACCGTAGTGGCGGCTGGCAGCGATATAGGCGAGCACATCCGTAGGGGTACGAGTTCGCGGGATAAGGATATGCTCGACTCCCATACGGCAGAGTCCGCCCTGCGCGGTCCAATCGTACACGGCCTGTCCTGTCGTAAGGGCGTACCGCTTGAACAAACCAACGAGACGGTCTGTCTCCTGAGTCTGCAGAGCGGCAATGCGATACGTGGAGTCAAGGACCCGTTGCAGGGTATTGGTTACATCCATAACGCTCACTAGTGAGTTAACGACAGGTAGACGTTACTATAGTAGGACAAAAACACAACAGTATGTGATGTAGCGCAATATTTAGTTGTTTCCGTCGCTGAAGCAACCTTCCATCGCCAGCGTATACGCCGCACCTTGACATATCGCATGCCTCGGGTCGAGCAGATAGCTCAGGCCGCGGGCAGCAGCGCTTGGCGAGCGCAACCCGGCCGGGTCCTCACCCGGGTAGGCGAGCGCGCGCAGCGCGGTATGCGTTGCCCCCGGATCGTAGCTCACGCTGCGTACCGGTGAGTCGTCCGGTAGCTCCGCGGCGAGGGTGCGCATCAAGCCCTCCAAGCCGGCCTTGGCGGCGCCGTAGGCACCCGCGTAGGGCTTGCCGATGCGACCGGCGAGGTCGCTGACGAAGACGACTATGCCGGCCGGCGCGCGCTCCAGAAGGGGTAGGCAGGCTTGGGTGAGTAAAAAAGGCGCATTCAGGTTGACGTGCAGAGTACGGAACCAGGTCTCGATATTGTAGTGGGCGATCGGACAGGGCCGACCGAGCTCGGCGGCATTGTGGACCAGCGCATCGAGTCCGTTGAGGCTGTCGTTCAGGCGTTGCGCGAGCTCCATGTAGTCTTGGGGTTTCGCGCCGAGCAGATCTAAAGGGTAGATGGCCGGTTGAGGGCCGCCGCCGGCCTCGATTTCATCATAAACGCGCTCCAAGGGCGGAATGCGCCGGTCGAGCAGGATCACCGTGGCCCCGGCTTGCGCTGCTGCCAAGGCGCTCGCACGCCCAATCCCCGTCCCTGCACCGGTGATAAGAACTTTGCGCTCGGTCAAGGCACCGGCGGCGGGATGATAATCGGCGGGAATTATCTCAGAAACGGCTTCGGGCATTTGCAGATCTCTTCAGCCGCAGCGGCGAAAGCGCCGCTGTGCGCGGGCTGTGCGCCAAGCTAACCAGAGCTTGCGCAATGGCGTGAGGTGGTAACGCCGCTCCAATAAGGGGAAGTGGTCGTGCGCCATTACCTCGAGTAACGATCGATACAGTTCTGCCATCACGATGCCCGGGCGTTGGGACCAGCGATCCGACGGGGGTAGGCGCTGCTCGGCCTGCGTATAGAAGCGCCGCGCGCGGTCGGCCTGACCGGCAAACAACCGGCGTACCGGCTCGCTGGTCGTCGACCGTTGCATATCGCTCCAGTCGACACCGGCGTCGCGCATTTCCTGTTCCGGAATATAGCATCGCCCCTCTGCCGCATGGCGTCGTACATTGCGCAGAAAGCGCGTGAGCTGCAGCGCGGTGCCCAAATCGTGTGCGAAATCGAAGATGCGACGATCACGATAGCCACACACCTGTACCGAGAGGCTGGCGATGGAGCACCCGACCCGGTGGCAATAAAGCGAGAGCTCGCGGAAGCTCGGGTAGAGATTGTACTCCAAATCCATTTGAGCACCTTCTAGGATCTGCTCAAAGTAGTGCCGATCCAGCCGATGATGCTCGATCGGTGCGTGCAAGGCTTGGCTGATGGGGTGGCTGCCCCGGCCTTCGAAGGTGCGCGCCAGCTCCTCGCGCCACCAGGCGAGTTTGGCCGCAGCCACGTTGCGGTCACTGCACTGCCCCACGAGTTCGAGGAGTTCGGCGTGAAAAGCGTGCAACGCGAGCAGGGCCTCGCGTTTGTCGGCCTCGGTGAACAGCAGTGCATAATGCAGGCCTGAGCCCGGCGGAGCGACTTTCTCCCGGCAGTACTCGATGGTGTTCATGATGCGTGCGTGGCACGAGCAGAGCGGATTGGCTGATCATGCGGCGGGTGCAGAAAGGACCGTTTACGTGCCGTCTTCAAAGCACGGACTACCCTCGGCGAAGCGCTCGCCGCTGAAGACATCACCCCTTGCCGGCCGGTGACGCTCATGGCGTCTCTTGAGGATGAGGCGCATCGCAGCGGGGGGATACATCCCCGGACGCCGCCAGCCAGGACAGTATTTCCATGGGATGCTCAATGGTCCCGTCGGCTGCCCAGTCACTGACCCGCGCATTGGGCTCGAGATAGCCGAACAGGGCGGCCAAGGCCGGGGTGCCAGCGCGTCTCGCGGCCACGATATCGCGCTGCGCATCGCCCACCATCACGCATTCCGGCGGTGTCAGACCCAACTGCCGGCAAGCCTCGAAGACCAGGTGGGGATTGGGTTTGTGCAAAGCTCGACAATCGCCACTGACGGCGCACGAAGCGCGTTGCAGCAAGCCAAGCTGTTCCAGCAGCGGTCGCGTAAGCCAGCTTGGCTTGTTGGTTACGACCCCCCAGCGCAGGTTGCGTGATTCGACCGCATCCAGCATTTCGACGATGCCGGGGAAGGGACGGGTCTCGTGGCTGAGTCGGGAACGATAGTGATCGAGATAGCGCCGGAGCAATGAATCAAAGCCGGGGTCATCCCGGTTGATGCCGAAGCCGTGCTGGATCATCGCGGCGCCACCGAGCGAGACCACTGGGCGCAACGGCGCCGGCGGCAATGCCGCCAAGCCGTGCTCGCGACGCAGCGCGTTCAGGCTGCCGATCAGGTCGGGTGCGGTATCGAGCAGCGTGCCATCCAAGTCTAACAGCACAGCCTTTGCGAGGTGCCGTGATAACGGCAGAACACTATCCGCGCGACGATTCATCATCAGGCACCTTGGCGGATTTGTCTGTCACACCGGCGCCGCGCTACTGGCTGCGGAAATCGCAACGACTCGCTTGCGCCGTCTCGCGCTGGCGTCCGAGCCGGCAAGCATTGCGGTGAATTATTCTGCCCTCTCCAATGAACCGGAGTTCCGGTTCGCTGGCGCGCGGCGAGCCGATTCTCGGTACGTGGCCCAATACTATTGACCGGGGGCGAAGTGCGCCAGATAGTTGACCGAAACGTCGTCGACGAGGGAGTAACGACGCCTCAGCGGGTTGTAGCCAATGCCGCGCAGATCGCGCAACAGCAGGCCCTGCGCGCGCGCCCAGGCCGCAAGCTCGGAAGGGCGGATGAACTTGCGGTAATCATGCGTGCCGCAGGGCAGCAACCGCAAAACGTATTCAGCCCCGATCACCGCCAATAGATAGGCTTTCGGGTTACGGTTCAGGGTCGAGAAAATCGCTGCCCCGCCGGGGCGCAGCAGGCGCGCGCAAGCATGGATCGTCAGCGCCGGATTCGGTACGTGCTCCAGTAGCTCCATACAGGTAACAGCGTCGAATGCATGCGGACGATGCTGTGCGAACTCCTCCACACTGGTCAGCTTGTACTCGACCTCGAGATGTGTCTCCGCGGCATGCAGCCGTGCCGCTGCCAAGCTTCGCTCCGCCAAGTCAATCCCGATGACGCGTGCGCCGCGTCTTGCCATGGCCTCGCTCAGCAGGCCGCCACCGCAGCCCACGTCAACGACATCGCGATCTGCGAGCCCTCCGAGGCGGTGCTCGACGTAGTCAAGGCGCAACGGATTGATCTGATGCAGGGGTTTGAACTCGCCCTCGGGGTCCCACCACCGAGCGGCGAGGCGATCGAATTTAGCGAGCTCCACGGGGTCTGTGTTGGTATTCGGAGGCACTTCCAGCGACCTTAAGCCGAGCCCATCAAGCAGTGATTTGTGCCGCGCAGGACCGACATACCCGCTTTACCGCGAATCCAACGTCGGCCGCGGCTCGGCAGATATCGGAAACACGAATCGTTTGCGGGTGGCCCGACACGATGGATTTCCGAAGCTGCTTATCGCCCTCAGGTGATCTGAGGTTGACGTGCGAATTATCATAAGCACGTTATCCTATCACGCCATTGCTGGCATTGACTGCGTATTTTCGCTTGGTTCAGCGTGGTGAGCGCTCCGTCCACGACCAATTCGCGACCGGCGACCCAGACATCGCTGACCTGGGAGCGATTGACCGCATAGACGAGTTGCGAAATCGGGTTGTAAACCGGTTGACTGCCCACGCCGCCGAGATCGACTGCCACCAGGTCGGCGAATTTGCCGGGTGCCAAAGAGCCGATCTGACCAGCGAGCCCCAAGGCCGTGGCCCCTGCCAGGGTCGCCATGTGCAGCGCCTGGTGCGCGGGCAACGCCGTGGCATCGCTACTCACGCCTTTGGCAAGCAATGCCGCCGTGCGCATCTCTGCGAACATGTCCAGATCGTTGTTGCTTGCTGCTCCGTCCGTGCCCAGCGCAACATTGATTCCCTTCCCCAGCAAGGCCGCCGTCGGCGAGAAACCGCTTGCCAGCTTGAGATTGGATTCCGGGCAATGTACGACGTGACTCCCCGTCTCGGCGAGCCGGTCCATCTCACTTGCATCGAGTTGGGTCATATGAACCGCGATCAGTCCTGGTGAGAGCAGGCCGATTTCGTCCAATCGCGCCAGCGGCCGCTTGCCATGACGCTCGATGCTCTCTGCGATCTCGTGTGCGGTTTCGTGCAGATGGATATGCACCGGTACGTTGAGTTCGTCGGCCAGGACGCGAATGCGCTCGAGGATTCTCTGCGAGACGGTATAGGGTGCATGGGGGGCGAAGGCGGTGGACACGAGAGCCTCGCTGCGCACGGCGTCGTGGAGTGCGAGCCCCCGCTTCAGATACTCGTCGGCGCACGCAGCGTACGCACTCGGCATGTCGATTGCAATCATGCCGACGACCGCTCGCATTCCCACTCGGGACGCAATTTGCGCAGTCGTTTCCGGAAAGAAGTACATATCGTTGAAGCAGGTCGTTCCGCCGAGCAACATCTCGGCAATCGCCAGCTCCGTGCCCTGCGCCACGAAATTCTCACCGACGTGCATCTGCTCGGTCGGCCAGATGTATTCCGTTAGCCAGCGCATCAGGGGGAGGTCATCACTCAGTCCTCGCAGCAGCGTCATTGCCGCGTGAGTGTGCGTGTTCACCAGCCCCGGGATGAGCACATGTTCGTTTAACTCGCGCACGCGAGGCGCTTTATAGCGGCATCTCGCCTCGCTCTGGGGGAGGATCTGAGCGATTCGGCCGTCGCGGATAATAAGCGCGTGGTGATCCAGAACCGCTTGGTCCGGTTCGACGGGCACCAACCAGCGAGTGTTTATGATCGTATCCGCTTGCTCCATGATGTAGTCTCTGCGGCCGATGCGGTCCATTAGCGGCGGATAGTGTGCGACAATCTTCCGCTCACGTTAAGCATGGTCGAGCAGCCGATACCATGGAGCATGACACGGTTCGCGCCCTGCATTGGACCGGCGAGGCGCTGGTGCTCTTGGACCAGCGCTGCTTGCCTCACCAGATCCGATACATCGAGTGCAGCGGGGCCGCGGCTGTGGCGCAGGCCATCAAAGCGATGGTGGTCCGTGGTGCGCCGGCAATCGGAATCGCGGCCGCCTACGGGGCGGCGATGGCGGTTCGTGAATTTACCGATCCGCTGAAACGCGAAGCCGAGCTGCGGCATCTGGCAGAGGCCCGACCCACTGCGGTCAATCTGCTTTGGGCTCTGCAGCGTATGCGCGCTAAGCTGTTAGATGGAGCGGATGCTGAGGCCATGACGGCCGAGGCGTGCCGCATTCACGAAGAGGATGTGCGCGCGAACCATCGGATGGGGGAGGTGGGCGCGGACTTCTTCATCGCCAAGGGGGCAGTATTGACTCACTGCAATACCGGTTCGTTGGCGACGGGGGGCTATGGGACCGCCCTTGGCGTAATCCGCGCGGCTTATGCGGCAGGACAGGTGTCATGCGTGTACTCTGATGAGACACGACCCTGGTTGCAGGGGGCACGGCTGACCGCCTGGGAGCTGCAGCAAGACGGCATTCCGGTGCAGGTGATCGTTGATGCCGCCGCCGCGGCGCTCTTACGCCTCGATCATGTGCGCTGGGTTGTGGTCGGTGCCGACCGAGTCGCTGCCAACGGCGACGTGGCCAACAAGATCGGCACCTACGGTCTGGCATTGGCTGCCAGAGCCCATGGAGTCGGCTTCATGGTGGTTGCGCCCAGTTCCACACTGGATTTTGCTACCGCCGATGGCAATGCGATACGGATCGAGCAAAGAGACCCCGGCGAAGTGCTGACTCTGGGCGGCCAACCGCTCGCTGCGGCGGGCGTGGGCGCTTGGAATCCGGTTTTCGATATTACGCCGGCCAACCTCGTCGATGTGCTGGTTACCGAGCGGGGTGCCGTGAAACGGCCGAACCGAGAGCGCATGGCCGTGTTATGCGCTTGAACGTCGTGGGGCGTTGTGCAACCGGTCAGAAAACGCTGCGTTAGTTAGGGCAGGCAACCGCGCGAGCGGGGGGAGTAAAACAGATGCCGAATGTGCTGAGCTTTTTGACCTTGGCGTCCATGGCGGCGACCGGAGGAAGCGCTGGAGAGGACAAACCACGCGTGCAAATAGTTACCTCGCTCGGCGAGTTCACCATTGAGCTGTACCCGGACAAAGCGCCCATCAGCGTGGAGAACTTCTTGCGCTACGTGGACGAGGAGTTTTATCACAACACGACTTTCCACCGCATCATTCGGGACTTTATCGTGCAGGGTGGCGGCTACAATACCGACAAGACGCGTAAGGAGACCCACGAGCCGATACGCAACGAAGCCGATAACGGTTTGAAGAATGTGCGTGGCGCGGTGGGGATGGCCCGGGTCAAAGATCCCGACAGCGCGGCCTCGCAATTCTTTATCAACGTTGCGGACAATCATTCCCTGGATCATAGCGAGAACGACTTCGGCTACGCTGTGTTCGGCCACGTGGTCGAGGGCATGGCGGTGGTGGATCGGATCTCGGGCGTGCCGACGGTCAAGCACGGTCCCCATCGCGATCAGCCGCGCTTGACCGTTGTGCTCAAACGCGCCGTGCGCGTGTGACATCCCTCCTTCGGGTGCCGGGTGCGCCCTCCCGGAACAATATGTTAATATTGCCGACCTTCCTTTGGCGCGCCTCGGTCAATAACGGGGCGCCGTCTCTTGCATATGCCATCAGAGGCACCTTGATCGCCTAATGTCCAGTGTCGCCAAGGAGATTCTTCCGGTAAATCTTGAAGACGAGATGCGCCGTTCGTATCTCGATTACGCCATGAGCGTAATAGTGGGCCGTGCGTTGCCGGACGTGCGCGATGGGCTCAAACCGGTGCATCGCCGTGTGCTCCATGCGATGCGCGAGCTGGGCAATGATTGGAACCGGGCCTACAAGAAATCGGCGCGTGTCGTGGGCGATGTGATCGGTAAGTACCACCCGCACGGGGATGCGGCGGTCTACGATACGATCGTGCGCATGGCGCAAGTCTTCGCGATGCGCTACCCGCTCATCGACGGTCAGGGCAACTTTGGTTCAGTGGACGGCGATGCCGCGGCTGCCATGCGCTATACGGAAGTCCGCATGGCGCGAATCGCTCATGAACTTCTGGCCGACCTCGACAAGGAAACGGTCGATTTCGTCGACAATTACGATGGCTCCGAGCGAGAGCCGACCGTGCTGCCGGCTCGCGTCCCCAATTTCCTGGTCAATGGGGGCTCGGGAATCGCCGTGGGCATGGCAACCAACGTGCCGCCTCACAACCTTGGCGAGGTGATCGACGCCTGTACCGCGCTTATCGACGATGACAGCCTTACCGTCGATGATCTGATGACCTATATCCCAGGACCGGATCTCCCTACCCGGGCCATTATCAACGGCGTTTCGGGGATCCGCGAGGCGTATCGGACCGGGCGCGGGCGGATGGTCATCCGGGCGCGCTGTGAATTCGAGGAAGACACGCGCAGCGGGAAGGTCAGCCTGATCGTCACCGAGTTGCCTTATCAGGTGAACAAGGCGCGGCTGCTCGAGAAGATCGCCGATTTGGTCAAGGAAAAGCGCATCGACGGTATTACCGAGCTGCGCGACGAATCGGACAAGGACGGTATACGGATGGTCATCGAGCTGCGCCGCGGCGAAGTTCCCGAGGTCGTGCTCAACAACCTCTATCAGCACACGCAGCTGGAATCCGTTGTCGGGATCAACATGGTCGCCTTGGCCAAAGGCCAGCCCAAGCTGCATAGCCTGCGGGATGTGCTGGATGCGTTTCTGCGCCACCGCCGCGAGGTGGTTACCCGGCGGACCGTCTATGAGCTGCGCAAGGCGCGTGAGCGATTGCACGTATTGGAGGGGCTGGCGGTTGCGCTCGCCAATATCGACGAGGTGATCGCGCTGATCAAAGGCTCGAGCGGGCCGGCGCAGGCCAAGGAAGCATTGACCGCACGGTCCTGGCCGCCGGGCAGCGGGGTAAGCGAGATGCTCCAGCGTGCGGGCGCCGAAGCCTCCAAACCCGAGGGGCTGGATCCTCAATTGGGTTTGGTCGGTGCGGTCTACTATCTCAGCGAGGCGCAAGCTCAGGCCATCCTCGATTTACGGCTGCAACGCCTGACCGGCCTTGAACAGAACAAGATTCTCGACGAGTACCGCGAGTTGCTGGAATCCATAGGCGAGCTTCTGGAGATCCTAGGCAGCGGGGACAGGCTGATGGAGGTCATTCGCGAGGAGTTGCGCGCGGTCAAGGAGCAGTATGGCGATCCGCGCCGCACCGAGATCACGGTAAACCGGGTCGACCTCACGCTGGAGGATTTGATCCAGCCGGAAGACGTGGTTGTTACGCTGTCTCACGGGGGCTACGCCAAATCGCAGCCGCTGGACAGCTATCAGGCTCAGCATCGCGGTGGCAAGGGTAAGGCGGCAACGAAGATGAAGGACGAGGACTTCATCGATCAGCTCTTTCTCGCCAATACCCATGATACGCTGCTTTGTTTCTCGAGCCGCGGAAAATGTTATTGGCTGCGGGTCTACGAGCTCCCGCACGGCAGCCGCGGCTCACGAGGCAAGCCAATCGTCAATCTGCTGCCGCTGGACCCCACGGAGCGGATCAGCGCCGTGGTATCGATCAAGGAGTTCGATGATCAGCACTTCGTGTTCATGGCCACGCGCAAGGGAACCGTGAAGAAAACTCCGCTTTCGGATTTTTCGCGCCCGCGTTCCTCAGGGATTATTGCTGTCAACTTGCAGGAAGACGACTGGCTGGTCAACGTCGCCATTACCGATGGCGAGCGAGAGATCATGTTGTTGACCGATGCCGGCAAGGCCATTCGATTCAGGGAAGATGCCGTCAGAGCGATGGGGCGTACCGCCGGAGGGGTACGAGGCATTCAGCTTGGGGCCGACCATTCGGTGATACAGCTGCTCATTCTGGGCGAGGGCCATATTCTTACCGTTACCGGCAACGGTTACGGGAAACGCACGCCGGTCGTGGAGTATCCGCGGCGCAGCCGCGGCGGTATGGGGGTGATCTCAATTCAGACCTCCGAGCGCAACGGCCAGGTCGTCGGCGCGGCTCAGGTTGCCGAGGAGGACGAAGTCATGCTGATCACCAACGCTGGTACTTTAGTGCGTATTCCGGTGGGGGAGATCTCGGTCGTCGGCCGCAATACGCAGGGTGTGAAGCTGATTGCATTGGCCGATGAGGAGCAACTCGCCGGGGTGGCTCGGATCGAGCTGCTCAACGGCAACGGGGAAGAGGATGGCCCTTGAGCCCCACTTGCTGGATGGTATTGGGAAAATGCAGGAAGCCTTGTTGAACAGGACCTGGGAGCGGAGCAGTCATGTCGCGAGCCTATAATTTCAGCGCGGGCCCGGCCGTTTTGCCGGAGGCAGTGTTACGCCAGGCTCAGGAAGAGATGCTGGAGTGGCACGGGTGCGGCGTGTCCGTAATGGAGATGAGCCATCGTGGCAAGGAGTTCAAGGCCATTGCAACGCAGGCCGAGCAGGACCTTCGGGATCTGCTGCAGGTGCCGCAGGACTATCGTATCCTGTTTCTGCAAGGCGGCGCGACGGGCCAGTTTGCTGCAGTTCCCATGAATCTGCTCGCCGGTCATTCCTGCGCCGATTATGTCGACACGGGCAGTTGGTCGAAAAAAGCGATTGCCGAGGCCAAGCAATACGGCGCGGTCAACGTCGTGGCGACAGGGGGGGCGGAGGATCCCATGCGCATCCCGCCTCAGGACGGTTGGGCCCTCGATCCGAAGGCGGCCTACCTGCACTATACGCCGAACGAGACGATTAGCGGCGTAGAGTTCCATTGGGTGCCGGAGGTCGAGGGGAAACCGCTGGTGGCCGACATGTCCTCCACGTTGTTGTCGCGGCCGATCGATGTTAGCCGGTTCGGTGTCATCTATGCCGGGGCGCAGAAAAATATCGGCCCCGCCGGGCTGACGGTGGTTATCGTGCGCGAGGATCTCACCGGCAGGGCAATGTCAGCCACCCCGGCGATCTGGGATTATCGCCAGCAGGGCGAGGCCGATTCCATGCTGAACACTCCACCCACCTATGCGTGGTATATCGCCGGCTTGGTGTTCCAATGGCTCAAACGCCAGGGCGGGCTGGAGGCGATGGCGCAGCTCAACCGCCGCAAGGCCGAAAAGCTTTATGCGACGATCGACGGTAGTGACTTTTATCGCAACCCCGTGCATCCAAGCTGTCGGTCATGGATGAACGTGCCCTTCATCATGGCGGAGCCGTCGCTGGACGAGCGTTTTTTGAGGGATGCCGAGGCCGCCGGGCTGTTCGCGCTGAAGGGGCACCGGAGCGTCGGGGGAATGCGCGCCAGTCTCTACAATGCCATGCCCGAGGCGGGTGTGGACGCCTTGATCGAATTCATGCGTGAGTTCGAAAAACGCCACGGCTGATGCGCACCGTGGTGCATGACGCCCATTCGATCGGGAACCTGCCGTTGCTGAAATAAGGTTGTGCCAATGTACAAAATTTTAACCCTGAACAACCTCTCGGTTAAGGGGTTGGAGCGTCTTCCCCGCGATCGTTATGAGATCTCATCCGAGATCCAGCATCCGGATGCCATTTTGCTTCGCTCGGCAAGCATGCACGGCATGGAGGTCCCAGGAACGCTAAAGGCGGTCGGTCGAGCGGGTGCGGGGGTGAACAATATCCCGCTCGCTGAGATGAGCGAGCGCGGCATCGCGGTATTCAATGCGCCCGGCGCGAATGCCAACGCCGTCAAGGAACTCGTCGTTGCGGCGATGTTCCTGGCCGCGCGGGATATTTGCCAAGCCTGGGAGTTTGCCCGCTACCTGAGCGGCAGCGATCGGGAGATCAGTAACCTGACGGAGGCCGGCAAAAAACGCTTCGTGGGTTTCGAACTGCCCGGCCGCACCCTGGGGGTCATCGGCCTCGGTGCCGTTGGTGTGCTGGTGGCCAACACCGCGCGTGCGCTGGGCATGAACGTCGTGGGCTACGATCCGCAGATTACGGTGCGCAGCGCTTGGCGACTTGCCTCGGATGTCCAACCGGTCTATAGCATCGATGAGTTGGTGGCGGAAGCCGATATGATCACCTTCCACGTTCCCGAGAACGAGGGGACGCGCGGCATGGTGGATGCGGAGCGTTTGCGCTTGATGCGCGAGGGCGTGGTGCTGCTGAATTTCGCCCGTTCGGGGATCATTGACGAACCTGCCGTGGTGGAGGCCTTGAACGTCGGTAAGGTGCATGCGTATATCTGTGATTTCCCAACCAACACGCTCAAGGATCACCCACGCTGCATCACGTTGCCGCACATCGGCGCCTCGACTCACGAGGCGCAGGATAACTGCGCGGTCATGGTCGCTGACGGTGTTCGTGAGTACTTGGAAGCGGGCAACGTGCGTAATTCCGTCAATTTCCCGGAGATTATCCTGCCGCGTACCGGAGAAGGTGATCGCTTGACCGTGGTCAATGCCAATGTCCCCAATATGCTGGGTCAGATCTCGACGGCGGTTGCGGAGGCCAGTCTGAACATCGACGATATGTACAACAAAGCCAAGGGCAATTTGGCCTACACGGTGGCCGACGTGGAGGGAAAGATCACGGCCAATGTGGTCGACCGGATCCGCGCCATCGAGGGGGTCCTTGCCGTGCGCGTTATCGAGTAGTGGGAGGATGAACTCGTCCTGAGCGGGCGCGGGTGCTATGAGTGAAGCGGCTAGGCTGGAGAGCGTGCGGGCGCGGATCGACGCGATCGACGACGAGATCCTGCGTTTGATCAACGAGCGGGCCGATGCAGCCCGCGAGGTCGCGCGTATCAAGCGCGAGAGCGGCGAAGACGGCGATCTCTACCGCCCCGCGCGCGAGGTTGAGGTCCTCAACCGTATCAGCGCTGCCAACCCTGGGCCACTGGCCACGGAGGAGGTGAGCCGCCTGTTTCGGGAATTGATGTCCGCCTGCCTGGCATTGCAACAGCCCGTGCAAGTGGCTTTTCTGGGACCGGCTGGCACCTTCACGCAGGAGGCCGCGCTCAAGCACTTCGGTCAGGGGATGCGCTCGCTCGCCTTGGAGAGCGTCGATGCCGTATTTCGCGAGGTGGAGTCGGGGAACGCCGATTATGGCGTCGTACCCGTCGAAAATTCCACGGAAGGCGTCGTAACCCATACCCTGGATTGCTTTATGGTCTCACCGCTGCAGATCGTCGGTGAACTGGAGCTGCCGATTCGACACTGTCTCGCCGCCAAGGTCGATGAGCTGAAGGCCATTCAGCAAGTTTACTCGCATCCGCAGGGATTGGCTCAATGCCGGGTATGGCTCGACAACAACCTGCCGGGCGTGCAGCGTCTGCCCGTGAGCAGCACAGCCGAGGCGGCGCGTCTGGCGGGGGAGACCCCGCATGCGGCGGCCGTCGCCGGCTATGCAGCGATGCAGCACTACGGGCTGACGGTGCTGTATTCGAATATCCAGGACGGTGCCGCCAATACGACGCGCTTCCTCGTTCTGGGCAATCATTCGCCGCCTCCGACCGGCGAAGACAAAACCTCCATAGTGGTCTCCCGCGCCGATAAGCCCGGTGGCCTCGCAACGCTGCTGGCACCATTGGCTCGCTACGGGCTCAATATGAGCCGCATCGAGTCACGTCCCTCGCGGCAGGGGATGTGGCAGTACGTTTTTTTTATTGACATCCTCGGCCATGCGGAAGACCCGATCCTGCGTCGCGCTCTGAATGAGATGCAGCAGCTGGCAAGCCTGCTCAAGATTCTCGGCTCGTATCCGCGGGCAGCGAGCTGAATCCAACGGCGAGCGGGGCTACACGGAGTAGCGTTGATGGCGGCGTCCGACGGCACGTTCGATTTCTGCGAATTGGCGGTTCCGGGAGTACAAGGCTTGCAGCCATACCAGCCCGGCAAGCCCATCAGTGAGTTGGCTCGCGAGTATGATCTCGATGAATCCGAGATCATCAAACTGGCCTCCAACGAGAATCCACTCGGACCCAGCCCAAAGGCCATCGCGGCCGTGCGGGAGCAAGCGCAGGAAGTCCACCGTTATCCGGATGGCAATGCGCACAGCTTGCGTGGCGCGCTCTCAGAGCGCCATGGGATTGCTCCTGAGCGCATTCTGCTCGGCAACGGATCAAACGACCTGCTCGACCTGGTTGCTCGCACTTTTCTAGGGGCCGGGCGAGAAGCGGTATACGGGCAGTATGCCTTTGCCATCTATCCAATCGTCACGCTCAGCGCCGGTGCGAGGGGCGTCGTGGCGCCTGCGAGTCGGCTGGAACACGGGCAGCCGTACGGGCATGATCTAAGGGCGATGGCCACTCGCATTACCGGGCAAACCCGGGTCGTTTTCATAGCTAATCCCAACAACCCGACCGGAACGTGGCTCTTGGAGGAGGAACTGGAAACTTTTCTGGAGACGGTGCCGGGGGACGTAGTCGTCGTTGTCGACGAGGCGTATGTGGAATATGCCGCCGGCGTCGCCGGCTATCGGGAAGTCAGCGGGTGGCTCGATCGGTTTCCTAACCTGCTCGTTACCCGGACCTTCTCCAAGGCCCATGGATTGGCCGGTTTGCGGGTTGGTTACGCGCTTTGCAGCGCCGTAATCGCCGAGCTTCTCAATCGGGTGCGTCATCCGTTCAACGTCAACAGTCTCGCCCAGGCGGCAGCGACCGCCGCGTTGGCGGACCCGGCCCATGTCAAACGAGCAGTCGAGCTCAATGCCCGCGAACGCAGCCGGCTTGCCGAGGCTCTTCACCGGCTTGGGCTGCGCGTGCTGCCCTCGGCCGCCAACTTCCTGTGTGTCGAGATCGGCAGCCAAGCGGACGCGGCTAACGAGGCCCTGCTGCGAGCGGGGATCATCACTCGCCCCCTTGCAGGCTATGCGCTGCCGCATTTCCTGCGCGTGAGTCTCGGCACGGTCGAGGAAAACGATCGTCTTGTGGCCGCGCTAGACCAACTCCACGGCCGGGGTTTGCTCGAGGTGACCGCATGATCCACGTCGAGCGCCTATGCGTGATCGGCGTAGGCTTAATTGGTGGCTCGCTGGCGTTGGCCCTGCGCCGTGCCGGGATCGTGGATGAGATCGTGGGCTGCGGGCGGGATCGCAACAAGCTGCAGCGGGCCGTGGAACTGGGTGTCGTGGATTATTACCATACCGATCCGGCATTGGCTGTCGCAGGGGCGGGGGCGGTCGTCATTAGCGTGCCTTTAGGCAACGTCCGCGCCGTGCTCACGGCCATCCGCGGTACGCTGGATCCGGAGGCGATCCTTACGGACGTGGGAAGCGCGAAGCGTTGCGTCATCGAAGACGTCAAAGCGACATTCGACGGCATACCCGCGGGATTCGTGCCCGCACATCCCGTGGCCGGGACCGAGAAAAGCGGCGTCGAGGCGGCATTCGCCGATTTGTTCCAACGGCGGCGCACCATCCTGACGCCGCTGGCTCAAACCGACCCGCAGGCGGTTCGTAGCGTAACGACATTGTGGGAGTCCGTCGGCGCCGAGGTCATTTGCATGAATGCCGATCATCACGACCGCATGCTCGCGGCGACCTCGCATCTGCCTCATTTGCTCGCCTTCGGTCTGGTCGACACTCTGGCGCGCTGGGGCGGTGATGAAGATCTTTTCCAATATGCCGCTGGGGGCTTTCGTGATTTCACCCGTATCGCCTCGAGTGATCCGATCATGTGGCGCGATATTTGTCTAGGCAACCGCAAAGCCCTGCTGGAGGCGCTGGAGCATTACCGCGAGGATCTTGCCGTGCTGACGGAGCTGGTACGGCGTGTGGATGCCCAGGAGCTGGAGCGGGTATTCCGCAGCGCCAAGGAGGTACGGGATCGATATCTGCCGCTGCTTGAGCGTTGACGGGCAAACCGAATACGTGCGGTTACGATCCGGCGGCGCACGGTCCGTTCTACCGATGGAAGCCGGGCAGCCGTCGCGCCACGGGCCAAGCGCAAGGGGAGTGTCTTGACTGAGCCGAACGAAGAGCATCTGCAATTCCGTATCAGTCCGGGCGGGCGCCTGACGGGTCGTTTGCGCGTGCCGGGGGACAAGTCGATTTCACATCGTGCGGTGATGTTGGCGGCCTTGGCGGAAGGCACAACGGAAATCCGTGGCTTCCTGGAAGGCGAGGATGCGCTGGCGACGCTCGCTGCCTTTCAAGCGCTGGGTGTTCCGACTAGCGGGCCGCGAAACGGCCGACTAGCGATCGAGGGCCGCGGGCTGCGAGGGCTGGAAGCGCCTTCAGCGCCTATTTATGTGGGTAATTCAGGCACGTCGATGCGTCTGCTTTGCGGGTTACTCGCTGGCCAGCGTTTTGATTCGCTCCTCACTGGCGATGCCTCGTTGAGCCGACGGCCGATGCGGCGTGTAACGGAGCCGTTGACGCAAATGGGCGCCGCGGTCGAGGCTAGTGATACCGGTGGCGCGCCGTTGCGCATTAGTGGCGGTCGGGCGTTGCGGGGCATCCGTTATGAAATGCCTATCGCCAGTGCTCAAGTAAAGTCCTGCCTGCTGTTGGCTGGCCTTTACGCCGAGGGTGAGACGTGTGTCATCGAGCCGGCTCCGAGTCGCGATCATACCGAACGCATGCTGACAGCGTTCGGTTATGAAATTCGGCGGCGTGGCGGTGGCGTTTGCGTAAGCGGACAGGGGCGGTTGCAGGCCGTGCCCTCGTTGGTCGTTCCAGCAGACATTTCCTCGGCCGCGTTTTTCCTCGTCGGCGCAAGCATTGCTCCGGGGTCCGATTTGCTCCTCACGGAGGTGGGTCTCAATCCGACGCGAACCGGAGTGATCGCGATATTACGGCGGATGGGCGCCAATATCGAAGTGCTCAACAAGCGCATGGCGGCGGGCGAGCCAGTGGCGGATTTGCGCGTTCGGCACGCCGCGTTGCGTGGTTCGCACATTACACCCGAGATGGTGCCAGGGGCCATTGACGAATTTCCCGCGATCTTCGTGGCGGCCGCGTGCGCTGAAGGGGAAACTCTACTCCAGGGTGCCGAGGAACTGCGTGTCAAGGAGACCGATCGAATCGCCGGTATGGCCGCGGGGCTGCAAACGTTGGGTATTCGTGCCGAAGCGCGCGCCGATGGCATGCGAATCATTGGCGGCAGGCCCGGCGGTGGGCGCATTCACGCCCGCGGCGATCATCGGATTGCCATGGCCTTTGCCATGGCGGCGCTGCGGGCAGAGGCCGAGATTGTCATCGACGACTGTCGTAATGTTGCTACCTCGTTTCCGGGTTTCGCGGAGCTTGCCGCCGGTGCCGGGCTTGGAATTCGAGCAGAAGGTTGCCAATGAAGCGCGCTGAGGTGCCGGTCTTGACCCTGGACGGCCCCAGCGGGTCGGGTAAAGGTACGGTCGCCCGCCTTGTCAGCGCTCGCTTGCGTTGGCATTTGCTGGACAGCGGCGCCATCTATCGGGTCCTCGCCCTGAGCGCCGAGCGCAGTGGTGTGGCGCTCGGCGATGTCCCCGCGCTCAGCCGTATCGCCCGTCATATGGCCGTTACGTTTGAGCTTGACGAGCGCGGCACGCCAAAAGTAATGCTTGATTGCGAAGATGTCAGCAAGCCAATCCGCAGTGAAGCGTGTGGCAAACGAGCTTCCGAACTGGCGGCCTTGCCGGCAGTACGAGACGCTTTATTGCAATGCCAACGCGAGTTTCGCCAACCACCCGGCCTGGTCGCGGACGGCCGGGATATGGCCACCGTGGTTTTCCCCGACGCATTCGTGAAAATTTATCTCACTGCCAGCGTGGAAGAGCGCGCCCGTAGGCGTTATAAGCAGTTGATGGAACAGGGCATTAGTGATAATCTCAAAGCCCTTCTGGAAGACCTCAAGGCGCGTGATGAGCGGGATTACACGCGTTCGGCCTCGCCGCTGGTTCCTGCATCCGATGCGATTGTTGTGGATACCACGGGGATGTCGGTGGAGGCGGTAGTAGATACGATATTGAGCCAGTTGCGGCGTCGAAATGGTTTTGCGCCCTGACGACGCTTTCCTTCTGGAGACTCTTGACAAGGCGGAACGGGTCGGCTTCACCCAGGCATACTGACGGGTGGGCGGACGCATTCATAAGCTACGGCAACAACTCTGACTGATTACGGTCTAGGATCAACTCACTCATGAGCGAGAGCTTTGCAGAACTTTTCGAGGAGAGCCTGTCGCAGGCGAATTTCCGACCCGGGTCGATTGTCACGGGTAGAGTTGTGGCGATCGAGGGCGATGACGTTATCGTCAATGCTGGCTTGAAGTCAGAGGCGATCATCCCCCTTGAGCAGTTCGTCGACGACGATGGCAACCTCGAGGTGGGCGTCGGTGACGATATCGAAGTCGCACTGGACGCTGTGGAGGACGGCTTCGGTGAGACCCGGCTCTCGCGAGAGAAAGCCAAGCGCGCGCGCGCCTGGACGCATCTGGAAAAAGCTTACGAGGCGAGTGAGAGCGTAACCGGTCAGATCAGCGGCAAGGTCAAGGGCGGGTTCACGGTCGATCTGGGACACATTCGCGCCTTTCTGCCGGGATCGTTGGTGGATATACGTCCCGTGCGTGACACGACCTACCTCGAAGGCAAGGATCTCGAATTCAAGGTAATCAAGCTCGATCCGCGGCGCAACAACGTCGTGGTATCACGCCGCGCCGTGGTTGAAGAAGAGTACAGCGCCGAACGCGAGGCCTTGTTGGAGAAGCTCCAGGAGGGGCAGGTCCTCAAGGGAATCGTCAAGAATCTTACCGACTACGGCGCGTTCGTCGACCTCGGGGGCATCGATGGTCTGCTGCACATCACCGATATGGCCTGGCGGCGGGTCAAGCACCCCTCTGAGGTCGTCAACGTCGGGGACGAGATCGACGTCAAAGTGCTCAAATTCGATCGCGAGCGCAACCGGGTGTCTCTGGGCCTCAAGCAGCTGGGCGAAGATCCGTGGGAGAACATCGGCCGGCGGTATCCCGAAAGCAGCCGTGTCTTTGGCCGCGTGACCAACATTACTGACTACGGGTCGTTCGTTGAAATCGAAGAGGGCGTCGAGGGGCTCGTGCACGTCTCGGAGATGGACTGGACGAACAAGAACGTCAATCCGGCCAAGGTCGTCGCCATTGGCGATGAAGTGGAGGTCATGGTCCTCGATATCGACGAGGAACGGCGTCGTGTTTCTCTGGGCATGAAGCAATGCCAAGCCAATCCCTGGGACGAGTTCGCCGCCAAACACAACAAGGGCGATCACGTCCGCGGCCAGATCAAATCGATTACGGATTTTGGAATTTTCGTGGGTCTTGACGGCGGTATCGACGGCTTGGTCCATCTCTCGGACCTCTCCTGGCACGTTTCGGGCGAGGAAGCCGTTCGGCAATACAAGAAAGGCGAGGAAGTGGAAACCGTTGTGCTCTCGGTGGATCCGGAACGGGAGCGGATCTCGCTGGGGATCAAGCAACTTGAGCAGGATCCCTTATCCTCGTGGTTAGCCGAGCACCCCAAGGGTAGCGTCGTCAAAGGCAACGTCAAAGAAGTGGATGCCAAAGGGGCGGTCATCGAGCTTGGCGGCGAGGTTATGGGCTATCTACGTGCCGCGGATATTGGCCGCCAACGGGTGGACGACGCGCGCACGGCTCTGGGTGAAGGCGATACCGTAGAAGCAAAGTTCATGGCCGTCGATCGACGCAACCGTATGATCAATCTATCTATCAGGGCGAAGGATCAACAGAGCGAACGTGAGGCCACGGAAGAATACTCGCGGTCTGCGAGCGTTGGTACCACGACCCTCGGGGATCTACTCAAGGAGCAGATGGGTAACCGCTCGCAGGATACCGAAGACGAGTGAGTGACCGCGGTGCGCTTTTGGGTAAAAAGACCAAGAGCTCCGCGCAAATGCGCAGCCGCTCAGGTGGCTTAGGGATTCGCCGCGTGCACGCATCGAGTTTGTTGGTAGACACGATGACCAAGTCGGAATTGATCGAGCTCATTGCTGCCAATCAGCAGCATCTTGCTTACAAGGACGTAGAGCTTGCCGTTAAGACGCTGCTTGAGCATATGAGCGAGGTGCTTTCCTTCGGCGAGCGTATCGAAATTCGCGGATTCGGTAGTTTTTCGCTACACCATCGTCCGCCGCGAATCGGGCGAAATCCGAAAACCGGCGATCCAGTGGTCTTACCGGGAAAGTATGTACCGCATTTCAAACCGGGGAAGCAGATGCGGGAAAGGGTGAATTCCAGTCGTGACAACCCGATCCGGTAGGGCCGCCGCGCTAACTATGCTTGCTTGTGCTCCTCAGGGCGGTTTACGGTTGGGCAGGACTTGATCGGTTCATCGGCAATCACTGAACATTTCGTGCCCCGCCATGCCTGCCGAACCGCGCAGCGGCGCTTTGATTTGCAACGTGGACAAAATTGCAACAAACGGTCTGGTGCCGGTCGAAACAGTCCGCTATGGGCGCCGGGCAGGTGACCGTCTGGTAAGCGGCCTGCTCATACTGGCGGGGGCTATTCGTAAGGCTCATTAGCCGCTCGGTTGTCTCTGGACCTTGGAATGGTTGAGAAAATGCGACGACTTGTCGATTTGGTGGCGATTACCATAATCGCCGTGCTCGGACTCAGCTTTGCGATACTCAACACTGATGTCGTACAGCTGAATTATTACTTCGCTTCGATTCGCGTGCCACTATCGCTGTTGCTTATCATGGTGTTATTTGTTGGCGCCCTTTTGGGTGCGCTATCGACGGTTGGCATACTGTTGCGTCAGCGGGCAGAAATCCGCCGGTTACGCCGACGCAGCAAAGTGGAGCATAAGGCACTCAGCGAACGGAGCAAGCTTCCGATAAGTGAATCATCCTAACGGATGAGAGGGTTTGTGGCTGCTCAGAGACCCCGTGTGTTTTGGCGTGTGTTTTTTGGGGAATGTGCGGCAGGCGGAACTCGCTTGCTATGGTGTTTCGTTGCAGTGTGCGCTGGCCGGCAAAGCACTCCCAGGTGAGCGGTACATTCCACGCGGGGACCGTCGGTACATTTTTTCGGGGTCTCCTTTTCAAGCGTTGTGTATTCATCAAATAAGTTCAAGACAAACCTTCCTGCAGGTCACTTTTCTCAACTGGCCCGGTGCTGGCGCAGACAGCGTTAGATCTATCGTCGTGGGTAACCCTGGTTGCCGCGCCGCGTGCGGCGTTCGGTCGGCGGCGGTTGCGCTCGATCGGTGAATGGGTGTGAAGGGAGCCTCATATTGAAAAGTGACAACCTTCGCGAGAACCCTGAGCCGCAGATTGTCGTTGCGCTTGACTTTCCGTGCGCCGAGCAGGCGCTTCGGCTGGTGGATCAGCTCGATCCAGGACGATGTCGCCTGAAAGTCGGAAAGGAACTCTTTGTGGCAGCGGGTCCTGAGTTGATCAGGCAACTCGTAAATCGCGGTTTCCGGGTTTTTCTCGATTTAAAGTTCCACGATATTCCGAACACCGTTGCTGGCGCCTGCCGCTCGGCGGTCGATCTCGGCGTATGGATGCTCAGCGTGCACATATTGGGCGGCGGCGGCATGCTGGCGGCAGCACGGCGGGCGGTCGACCTCGGCAGTACATCCCCGCTGCTGGTCGGGGTCACTGTACTAACCAGCCATGATGCGAAAGCCCTGCGCGAGATCGGTATCGCAGGCGACCCATCAGCCGCCGTGGAGCGTCTGGCGGGGTTGGCGCAACGGCATGGTCTTGACGGCGTCGTTTGCTCAGCACGAGAGGCGTCCGTATTGCGGGCCCGGCTCGGCAAGCGTTTTCGTTTGGTCGTGCCTGGCATTCGCCCGAGCGGAGCGCCGGGCGACGATCAGCGTCGAGTCGTATCGCCTACTGAGGCTGTTGCGGCGGGTGCAGATTTTCTCGTCGTCGGGCGGCCGATTACCCAGGCTCCGGATCCGCTCTCGGCATTGGACGCATTGGAGGGGGAAATACATGCGGCGTCTGGCGGTTTGAACCATTGATGTAAAAGTGGTACTGTTTCACATTATCCTCCAGGGTGATGGAGGCACATGGGGAACCGAGATCCTCGTGGTCTTGGGCCAAGGAGTAGCAAGGAGAGGAGGCCGAGTGATGAAAACCCTTCGCATCGTTACGCTTTTCTGTGTATTAGCCCTGACGCCTCTGGTGGCATTCGGGGCAAAGATTAATATCAATACAGCAGGCGCGCAGACGTTACAGCAGCTGGATGGAATCGGTCCGGCCAAGGCGCAATCCATTGTTGACTATCGTGAGCACAACGATGGCTTTCAGACGCTCGCGGAATTGACGAAAGTGCGCGGGATAGGCGAGCGCACATTGGACGTCAATCGCGAGCGTATTATTCTGCAGTGAGCGGGCGCTCATGACGTCTGTGAGGAGGCCGCGCCAGTCGCGGCCTTTTTTGTGTCTTCCTAGGCGCGTGCCTGGCTTCCGCGGCAAATCGAGTAAGCGCTCCTAGGGATTGGTGCTAACGCCGAGTTCACCTGGCGAGCGTACCGGCAACCCTCACAAGTATACGGTACACGGGGGGCGATGCGATCCGTCGAAAAAGGCGGCAACTTCGGGATAAAAAGCGCGTTTTGAGCGTCTAACTTAGTAGAAGGAACTGAGTGTCGGGACAAGTGTCCGTCAGGTCGCAAACACATCAGTTGTGATTTTTGCGCAACAATTCGGTTAGGGAGCTTAAAAGAGCTCACTAGTGGATCAAGTGAAACTTTTCCTCCCCAAGAGGAGGAGGCCAGCAATGAAGGCGAAGTTGTTGACACCTTTGATGATTGCCACGTTCTCCGGCGCGCTTGTTATCGGCGGTGCGGTGAGCGCCGGAGGAATGAGAACGGCCGCCACCGCTGACCCGTGGCACGGTTTCAATAAACTGGACGAGAACGGCGATGGGCAGATCAGCCAGCAGGAGGCAAATGCCCATCCAACGTTGGCCGAACACTTCATGCATTTCGACAAAAATAAGAATGGCCATCTCGAGCAGGGCGAATTTGCTCAGTTCCAGACCATGCAGCGTGGTAAGCACAGAACGAGCCGGATGGAGCAGAACACACGTGGCGACCACGGGGATTACCATGAGGCCCAGCATTGGTAATCGCCTTTCGCTATGGGCAGGGGCGCCGATAGGCCCCCTTTTTCTTGTGCGCCGTCACGTATTTGAATAAGACCGCTTCTGAGACGCGCTATTGCGCCCACGACGCTGGTCGGTTGACGAGAGCGTATGCGGCAGCGATCGTTGCCCTCACAGTGAGTGCTCGTCGTCGAAACGCGCAGAGTTCCCAATGATCCGGGTTGCGAAGCACTCCGGTTAGGTTCGCTGACATCGCCCTAGTGAGGGGCTCAGGCAGACGACCCTCGCCCAGTGCGCGGCAAGAGACCACTCGATCGGCGGAAATCCTCGAATCTGGCGATTTACGTTCGCGACAGCGGGTTGCGTCGTTTTCAATGGCCTGAGTTGGATACACCGGCCGCTTTCGAACCGGAGGTTTGTGGCTCACTCCGAGTGCGGCTGCAATGGCCATCGAACCGCGTCCTGCGCGCTCTGTCTAAATGAAAAATTGTGCAAGCGAACGGACGTTTATAATTTCGGTGCACGCGGGTTTCGCGCCTATAGGGAAAACAGTTTCGGGAGAAGGAGAAGATGATCAAAGCAATCCGCAAGGCCGTATTTCCAGTGGCTGGCCTAGGTACCCGATTTCTGCCTGCAACCAAGGCTAATCCTAAGGAGATGTTGCCTATCGTGGATAAACCGCTGGTTCAGTACGCCGCGGAGGAGGCGGTTCGGGCGGGCATAGAGGTTCTGGTGTTCGTGACGGGACGTAATAAGCGCAGCATTCCCGACCATTTCGACAAAGCCTACGAGTTGGAATCCGAGCTGGAGGCAAAAGGAAAGTACGATCAGCTCAATGTGGTGCACGATATCATTCCTCCTCACGTCACACCGATCTATATCCGCCAAACCGAGGCGCTGGGGCTCGGACATGCGGTTCTCTGTGCCGAGCCGGTGGTTGGCGATGAGCCATTTGCCGTGATTTTAGCCGATGACCTTATCGATGATTCCGAAGGACCCGGCTGCCTTTCTCAGATGGTTGAGCAATACGCACTCTCCGGTGCCAGTATTCTTGGCGTACAGCGCGTACCCAAAGAGCACACCGATCGCTACGGTGTCGTTAATGTCGCAGCTTGGTCGGCTCGCATGAGTCGTGTTCAGGGTCTGGTGGAAAAACCTAAGCCACGGGAGGCACCATCAGATCTGGGTGTCGTGGGGCGATATATCCTCAATCCCGGCATATTCCGGAAACTTCGCGAAACATCGCCTGGTGCCGGTGGGGAGATACAGCTGACGGATGCAATCGCGGCGTTGATGAACGAAGAAATGGTGCTTGCCTACGAATTCCGCGGGACGCGCTACGATTGCGGCGACAAGCTTGGTTATCTGCTTGCACAGGTGGAATTCGGCTTGAAGCACCCGGAACTGGGGCAGGAATTTCGCGAGTATCTGCTGAGCCGCGCACTCTAGGGCTCGGCCATGCCCCAGCATCGAGACGCTAATGTCGCCTGAAAGCGACACTACCGCTCATCGATACCAGTCGGTGGTAAGGGATATAATCCACCCCCTAGCTTGTCTTAGTGGTTGAATGCCGTTGAATAACACGATTTGCAATGTTTGGTGAAGCGTTCTTCAACGGCCATTCCAACTTGCTTCGAGTAGCACGGAAGGACCAAATGATTCTACCCGCTGAGAACATCAGCTGAAATCGAGCCATTGGCTAAGCTCTGGACGAAAGCCAACGGGTTAGAGGAAGAGGTAGTATCACTTGCCTGGAAACAGGAGGTAAAGATGAAAGCCACGTGGATGACTGCTCTGATAACAGCCATGTTCTCGGGAGCGCTTGTAGTGGGAGGCGCGGCGAGCGCCGGAGGAATGGGCAGTGGCATGAAAGGCCACGAAACTACGCAAGGCACAAGCGCAACCGGTAGTAGCGGAAGCACGATGGATTTCAGTAAGGTCGATCAGGACGGCGACGGCTACATCAGTCGAGCGGAAGCGGCCGGACACGGACAGCTCGGTGACAATTTCCGGCGTCTGGACAGGAATCGCGATCGTCAGCTCGACAAAGCGGAATTTTCACGCTTCGAGACCATGGAGCAGGAAGGTTCCGGGCAGACCATGGAGCATGAAGAGGACGGCGAGTGGTAAGCTTCAGCCGCTCGGAGAGGGGCGCCTGCGTGCAGGTGCCCCTTACCGTAGGAATACTAATCTAAGCGCGCGGTGCGACCATCGGCTTGGCACCCGCTGAGCAGGAGTGTGGGCGGGTCGACAGAAAAGCTAAACGGTGCAGCCCTGCTGAGTGCACTGAGACCCAGAATATTGCGAGTGCTGCCGGGAAATACCGCGGCCTCGACGTTCGTTAACATACAACCGCCACCGATCATCACTGATGAGATACGGTAGACTGGGACCGTGATTTGATTGCCATCGGCCATCGTGCCGATCAGATGCTTTATATATTCGGCCTGGTCTTGAGCCTTTAGCGAATTCAATGCCGTCTGATTGATTGCCATAGTGGTTTGTCCGCCGGCGGCGAGCCCCAGTCGCGGCAGCGCCACGGAACACCAGCCGATTAGTTTCACGAGGTATCTGATAGGCCCCAATTCACACCCCTTCCTATGCGGAGCTCGCTCCGCGCAAGCAGTACAGTTCGTTTACAGCCGCCGAGGCGCTGGGTTGATGCGGACATACCAATAACACGGATCCACAGGGGCAAATGAGAGCGTGATCACGTACACAAAGTCGATTCCGCCACGGTTATCATTTTTGAAGAAGCGGAACGATGGACTTCGTATCGCTCTTTGGCTGCATCGGAAGGCCCTGTCGTCGCGCGCGTTGCTCGCTCTCAAGCGCGCCGTGCAGTAGCCAATGGGCGCAATGGCGCCTTCTTTTCGCTCGTGGTGCACTGTGGAATGCCGCGTGCGGATTCATTTCGTGCCCCGTTCACCGCCAAACCGGCATCCACGATCCGCCACCCTCGACGAGCGATGACCGTAGCGGCCGCCTCGCTCCGGTTAGCGAACCCATAAAATTCAATCTATAGATAGAGTACCATGCCAGCGGGAAAGTAGGAGCCGTTAGGGAATCACTTTACCGTGACACCGGTGCTGAGCACGGCCGGCGCCTTATGCCGGTGCAAGCCGTGCGTTTAGGTCTATAAAAATAACTCGACCTGTCACGGTTATACTAGCTCCGGCGCCGGGCCGATATACCATCCGAACGGCGGATCCTATGGTTTATTGCCCGAATCGAAGGGGCGCGAATACCTGTTCGTGATTCAAGATAAAGCGGGAGAGGATCGATATGAGTAGTGAAGAAGGGCAACCCAATGACCTTGCCGCCGCTCGACGCGAAGTGGAAGAGGGGCGACAGCGGGTAAAGGAGCTGACCGAGGATCTTGCGGAGGCCATGGCCGTAAATAACAACAAGCAAGCAGGGGCGATTCATCGCGATTGTCAGAAGGCGAAACGCAAGTTGGAGCGTGCCGAAGAGGCGCTGCGGGCATTGGAGGAAGGGCAGAGCAATAACGCGTAGCGCTGATTTTCGCATTCGAGACACTAGCTGAGTAGTGCCGGCAAGGGAATGTGGGCCGTGGGAGGTCTGTCCTTGGCGCTTCGTCTCACGCGAGGGAAAGGGCGATGAGCGAGCCCCGGGATGAATCCGCGCCAGCATGATCGGCTGGCGCGGATTCAGTCGCTCGATGACAACGATCATCGGCGCCGAGCAGCGGCGTGCACTGAGGCGCCCTAGACACGCGGTCTACTCCACCACGCCGCAAGCCACACGTGGCCCGCCGCCACCAAGCTTCTGCGGTTCGTCGGCGTAGTTGTCCGCACCGCCGTGAATGATAAGTGACCGCCCGCGCAGATCGCTTACTTTCAGTCGAGGTGCCAATACGGGATGTTCGGCCGTGCCTTGAGCGTTGACGTAGATCGCCGGGAGATCCCCTAGGTGACCGTTTCGGTTATAGGGCCCAGCATGTTTTTCGCTGCTCCTCGGCGCGTAATGCCCTCCCGCCGCAAGGCCTGGAACCACTGTCCCCGCCTTTTTTGCCACGCCACAGGCAGCGTTTTGGTGCACATGAAAACCATGCAGCCCGGGGCTCAGGCCACTGAGGTCCGGCGTGAAAAGAGTCCCATACTTCGTATCCTCGGCTTTGATGCTCCCGATTTCCTCGCCGGTTCCTGTCTTCTGCAGAAGTCGCATGGTTACAACCTTTTCCTCGGCGCTCGCGTACCCGGAGACGAGTACGGCGAGGAGAGCAATTATTGCTGTTTTTGGCATGCGGAGGCTCCTATTGCCGCTCCGGCAACATTGGCAGATAAAGTGGACACTGCCACCGATCCAAGTTGGCCGCAAGTTCCTGCCTAGCACGAAAAAAACGTCTCGCGTTTCAGGCTGAACCTTGCACATAAGGCAGTTCGATTCAATAGGCTAACTCAGGAATACCGGCAGTCCCAGCGGCAAATTGTCGGACCGTCCGGATGCGGGTGCGCGAGTGGAACATCAACGCCGACAATGCTTCGCTGAATCCCGCACCGGGGTCCACACGCCAAGTGGCGGTAACGCAATAGCGCGCCTATACCAGCAAGTGCTGGGAACAGACCGCGCTCCGGAGTTCCCTGGGAGGCCGCCGTAGCCCGAGAATCTCCAGATGCCACGAGGAATTCATCGCGCGGACCTGAATCCATGTTCAGCTGCTGCAGGCCGGTTTTAGCCCCTTTTTCTTTTGCTCGTTGGTTGTTATTTTGCTGTCAAATTGGCTTTTTTCGTCTAGTTAGCAGCTTACCTCTTAGCCATTTGGAAACTTTGGGTCTGATACCCGTGCTAGGATCCCAAACGGGACTTCGCGACCCGGCAGGAAGGGCCGCACGTGCTTTCGTTACGAGGGTTCCCCGTAACTGTCCTTCAAAGCCGAGTTGTGTCGTGGTGTCGCGTCCTAATCCACCACAGTCGACGCCCCGCAGCTCGTCGAGGATCTCCGTCGCTGATGGACGGTCGCCCGGGTTGATTGACAACATATCCGATATGAGCAAAAGCAGCCTTTTGTTTCTCAGGCGCAACCTACTCAAACCTGGCCGTTTCCCAGCAAGTACGGAAGCAGCTAAGTATTGGTATTTCGATCTGTTGAACGAGGGAAATCGTCCAGAGAGATACTGATAATAAATGATACCCAACGCAAATATATCCGATCTGCAGCTTACCTTGTCTCTTAGCTCATCTCCGCCTTCTTTTATGTAGCGAAATAACTCGGGTGAGTAATAAACGAAATCCCCGACAACTTCCTCCGGGTTTTCACTTATCTCCCCTTCGAAAAAGCTGTCGTCGAAATCGATCAGCTTGGCGACCATATCCCCTTTTTCGGTTTTATTTATGAGTATATTGTTGGGCTTGAGGTCACCGTGTGCAATATGCAGTTTGTGGAGCGTTTTCACGCAGTGCGCTGCTGTCTTGGTGATTGATAGCTTGTTCTCAGACGGCAGTTTTGCGATATCTTCTACCCTAAGTGAGCTGACATCGATCTTGGGGGAAACTTTATAATAGAATGGACCGACGCGAACAAATTCTACCGGGACCGTTAAATTGCCATCTGCATGAACGCGCTTTTTCAGCACGTCCATAAAGCGATTCTGCTGTTGTTCAAAGTGCTCGCATTTTTCCCTGAGTCTGCGCTTTCTAGTTTCGGAGCCCAGCGCTTCTCCTGGAACTGGGTACTTAGGAGAAAGGAACTGCTTTATAAAGTATTCCTTGCCATCCTTCGTGCCAAACGCCCACACGGATCGTCCGCCATTGGCTGTCGTGCCGTCACTGGATAACCGATAGCCGCTTATCACCTGGCCTGCTCTCATCCCGACTCACCTTTATCAAGGTATTGCTCGTATGTTACGCGGTACTGGTTCCATACCTCTTTGGTCTTTTCCTTGGTTGCCGCCTTAACGCGGGCGAGCTCTTCCTCCAGCCGCACTTGTTTCTCATGAAGCGTTTCAAGGGGCTGGACAAATCGCTCAGTCACGTCATTAAAGCGTTTTTTATAGAACGCTTTCAGACTGTTGAAGCTTTCAAAGCCAAGCGGATGAACGACCATGGACACATCGTCACCTGCTGAAGCCTGAAGCCGCTCGGCAAGGTCGTTCACCCACGTTTGCATACTCTCCGACGACATGAGGCTACTCAATACTACGAATTCAAAAGCCATCGGGGTCGGTTGATAATTGAAGGCGCCATCGGTTGCGCAAATCAAGAGTGCCCGATCTTCATTCAATAAGCACTTGTGCTTTAAGCTGTTGGGAATTCTTTCGCTGATGTAGTTCGTGAGAGGAGGATCGGCCCGAATGGCTTCGAAGGCGTCGAAATCACCCTTTGCCTCATCGCGCGTAATCTGTCGCAGACCTTCCTCGCTTAGGACATAGCATCGGGAGTCGCCGGCCCAAAATGCAGTTATTTCTTTTTCCGGAGTCGTGCGATATACCCATCCCGCCAAGGTTGAAGGCAAATTGCGCTGCATCTTGGTCTTTAAGCCACTCGGGGGTTGCTTGTCTGTGACCTTGCGGTTTATTTTCTCGAAAGCGTCGTCGATACTCTTACTAAGGAGCTCAATCTGCCGGCCTACGTTGACGCCGCAGACAGCTCCCTTTAGCCTATATGCTAAACAGTTGCCAACCTTTGCAGGCAGGTAGGGCTCCAACCGCATAGCAGGTTGGTTTTGTTTCATATGAGATGAGTTCGGTTTTTTTGCGTCGCCCGAAAGTGAATCTTCCAGCCACACTCCTTTGAAAAAAGCCAGGACAACCTCTAGTAGCTTCCCCGCCGCTAACCGAGCCCCGGATGCGAGTTCGCCATCGAGACTCAATTGCCGGCTACCCGCCCCGCCTACCCCGTCAGAAACGGCAATGGCACCGAATGAGTAATCGCCTGAGAGTAAAATCAACGGCGGCCCATCCTCACCTTTGCCGTCGATTTTTTCGCTCCATATCGACAGAGTTGATAGAGAGCCGCTTTCTCCATCGCGTCTCGGGCTCATTTCGCGCGGCCGATCCGCACCGCTAGGGGAATCGACAGATGACATAGTGCTTCGCCTCTCGTTTAGAGAAAAGCTGGTTTAGATTCCATCAACTGCTTTCCATCCTGTCTCGGTCTCTTATGGGCCACGAGACAGTTCCCTGTATGCCAAGCGCCAGCGGTTGCATGCAGAATACTTTCAGCCCGCAAAGTCGACAGAAATTCAGATTAGCGATCGCGCGCAGCCATGATGCGAGTCTGAACTATATGCTGTGCGCTAGCATATTCATAATAGAACTATAATCCATCTCTCCTAGGCCATCGCCACCCTTTGAAGGAAAATGGATTACCTCTTCCCAATGGGCAGCAATATCAGACCAAGGATACACATCCGGTGTAAAAAGAATTAGACGGCGTGCGCTTGGATCAATTCCCTTGCCGTCCCATTGATCGGTTAGCTCGTCGATGGATTTAGGCATTTCCGGCGGATAGTTGCTTGGCTGCTCCTCTACGGCGCGTTCGAGTGTATGGGCGCTGGTATCGGTCCAAACAACAACAGTGTGCCGCCTCCTGTCGCCGCCCTTGGTCCAATCAGATTGTAGGGCTAGTGCAAGCGCTTCGAGCCCGCTCTCAGGGTCATCCCCACCACCGGCGGCTTTGACCTCGGAAATGAAGTTGTTGTATTGAGCAATCTGAGCGGGTAATTCGAAAAAGTCGGATACTTTCAGCCAATCGGCACCATCCGCATACACATCGCCAAATGCTACGACGCGAATGCGTAAGTCGTCGATGCGTTTGTTCATTTCTTCCATTCGCGCCGAAAGGTCCTCGTGGAATTTTAAGGCGTTCTCCTTAACTCGTTTGATCAGTGGCACCATGCTGCTCGTCTTGTCGATACAAAAAACCAGATCGACTGCATATTTCAAAGTCGGCTCGGCCGCTTCCTGCTTACTTGGCATATCCACCTCCCGTTGAGAAATTTGCTGGTAATACTTCCGTCGAGTGACTTTTGGTATCCGCTACATGGCTACACTCCCGAAGATAACTTGTCGAGTGAGCAGTGTCATTGGGCGGCGGTGGAATCGAGTGCATGGCGGAAACTTCCTCGGGTTCTCGCTGACGCCGCGCGGCTGCTCTGATCGTCGAATCTCAGTCTACTATGGGCCACCTTGAAAAATCTGTTGCCTGTCGTTCGTTGGTGAAATTCAACTGTTCTCACCCACGCACCGATTGATCGCCATCAAGCCGGCATGAGGTGGATCACGGCCGGGCTGTTTGCCGTGGAGCACCGTAGAGAAGCATCGGCGATCGGGGCGATCCGTTGGCCGAGATCGCGGGCATGCTGCTCAGGTTCCTATGCTCATTGGTAGCCAGGAGGGCGCCCCCCCCACAACGCGTTTATGACTTCGCGTGGCCCCAGCGAGCCTCCCGGACATTCACAACGAGTGCGGAATGATAACTGGTTGTGCTGCAAATAGAAGCCAGTTGCAACTGCTCTCAGAGCTTCACCATCGGCGCTCCGCTCGGCGGTCGGATCCCGCGTGGTTTCGATATTTGCCGAGCAGGGCAGGTCAATCCCAGGATAGGCCGCTAAGGGGCTTCCATCGCGGCTATATGTTTTATCACTGACGAGACGTATCGAAGTAGGCTATACGCCAGTTGCCGTCGCCACCGTGATAACTTCAGTGACCGGCGCTGACTCTGCGTCACGGCGCCTTGGAACGAGGGCGGGTGTTGGTTGAACAACGGACCCAAGCGCGCCTTTTTGTGCGGGCAACCGGCCCGCCGACGCTGGTCTCGAGTCCGGCCAGGGGATTTCCCTGCGCGAAAAAATCGTTACCAGCGTTGGAAGGTGCCCGTGAGCTGGGTCTGGTAGAGATCCTATGCCGGTCGAGGGCAACCTCACGGAGTGCGTCAGGGACGACGGCGGGCGGATAACGGCCGATCTGCCCGAGGGCATCTAACGATCAGGACCACGCTCTAGCTGCCGTCTGTCGATGTCACGGCCTGCCCGGTGCCGAGCATGAGCGAGCCAGTCGTTCCGACAATCGGAAACGGCTCGGGAATGAAAAGCACCAATCCGCGTTCTTGTTGGAAGAACAATACGCTGGCTGCAACAGCTCTCGGGAATTTTCGAATTGAAGTCTGCGCGATCAGCGGGAAGCACCGTCTGCTCGGCCTCACCCTATCGAACGACAGCTCGAAGGAAGGTCACTCAGCGGGATCTCGCACCAAACGGGCGACCTGCCGTGACAAATATGACTGCCTTGAAACGCAAAAAGCCGGTTGAGCGCACTCGAACCGGCATATCTGAGAATTGGCTCCCCGGGACGGACTCGAACCGCCGACCCGGTGATTAACAGTCACCTGCTCTACCGACTGAGCTACCGGGGAGTGATCACTCTGACAAGTACCGTATTCTACCGGGCCGAATGCCGGCGTCAACAAACGTGCACAAGCACGGAATTCACTCTCGGTTTTCTAATCGCCCCCGAAAATCTTCTCCAATCGATCCATGCCTTTCTCCAGGTTCGTCATGCTCGTGGCATAGGAGATTCGAGCGTGCCCGGAAAGTCCGAAGGCTGAACCGGGAACCAGCGCCACGCCGGCGGCGCCGATGAGATGTTCGGCAAGCTCGACGTCATTGCTGACGCCATCGAGATTGCGGATGGCGCCGCGCACACTTGGAAAGCAGTAAAAGGTGCCGTCACCGGCTGCGCAATTCACTCCGGCCATGGAATTAAGCCGCTCGACGACGTAATCGTGGCGCTCTTTGAATGCCTTCAGCATGGGCTCGATGCAGCTTTGGTCCCCCTCGAGCGCCGCGAGCGCGGCCGCTTGAGAGACCGAGCAAGGATTGGATGTGCTCTGTGACTGAAGCTTTTTCATGGCGGCGATGACCGCTCGCGGGCCGGCGGCGTAACCAAGACGCCAGCCCGTCATGGCATACGTTTTGGATACCCCGTTGATGACCACCGTGCGCTCGCTGAGGTCGGGACAAAGCATGACAAGGTTGGCGAACGGCTCCGCGCTCCAGAGAATGTGCTCGTAGATATCGTCGGTGGCGATCAGCACATCAGGGTAGCGTCGCAGCACCTCACCGAGCGCCGCCAGCTCATCGTGGCTGTAGGCGGTTCCACTCGGGTTGGATGGGCTGTTGAGCAGCACCAGCCGCGTCCGGTCGGTAATGGCTTCTTCGAGCTGTTCGGGCCGGACCTTGAAGCGTTGGTCCTGGCCGGCCTCGATTACTTCCGGCACGCCCTCGGCAAGCAGTACCATGTCCGGATACGAGACCCAGTAAGGAGCTGGCACGATGACTTCATCGCCGGGATCGAGAATGGCGGCCATCAGGTTGTAGAGGCACTGCTTCGCTCCGCTTGAGGCGATGATTTGATCGGCTGCGTAGCGCAGCCCGTTTTCGCGCTCGAGCTTGGCTTTAATGGCCTCTTTGAGCTTGGGGGTGCCGTCCACGGCGGTATAACGAGTCTCGCCCCGATTGATCGCCGCAACCGCCGCCGCTCTGATATGCTCAGGCGTGTCGAAGTCGGGCTCGCCCGCGCCCAGCCCGATGATGTCGTGACCCGCCGCGCGCAACTCGGCGGCACGCGCCGTCACGGCGAGCGTCGGCGAGGGCTTGACCCGCTGCACGCGTTTTGCCAGTCGTATGCCCAAGGCCCACCTCCTGAATGGTCAATCTTGCCACGTATACATGATTATGCGTTAACGCTGCAGGTGTCATGTCCAGATCCTTCGAGCTTCACTCCAGCTATCAGCCGGCCGGTGATCAGCCCGGCGCCATCGAGGCGCTTTGCCAGAGCCTCGCCACTGGCAGCCAGCACCAGACCCTACTGGGCGTCACCGGCTCCGGCAAGACATTTACCATGGCGAGCGTGATCGCCCGTCTGCAACGTCCCGCGTTGATCCTGGCTCCGAACAAGACTCTGGCGGCACAGCTCTACGGCGAGTTTCGGGAATTCTTTCCCGCCAACGCCGTGGAGTACTTCGTCTCCTACTACGACTATTATCAGCCCGAAGCCTATGTGCCGGCCTCGGATACCTATATCCAAAAGGACGCCTCGGTCAACGAGCATATCGAGCAAATGCGCCTCTCTGCGACCAAGGCCATCATCGAGCGGCGCGACACCATCATCGTCGCTTCCGTCTCTGCCATCTATGGCCTCGGCGACCCCCAGGCTTATTTGAGCATGGTATTGCATCTGGTCCGCAATGACCGCGTGGACCAACGTTTTATTCTGCGACGCCTGGCCGATATCCAATACAGGCGCAACGACGCGGAGCTTCAGCGTGGCGCCTATCGCGTCCGGGGCGATGTCATCGATATCTTTCCCGCGGAGTCCGAAGAGCAGGCCGTGCGCGTCGAGCTCTTCGATGATGAGATCGAGTCGCTGTCCTACTTTGATCCGCTTACCGGGGAGGTGCTGCGGCGCGTGCCGCGGTTGACGATTTATCCTAAAACGCATTACGTCACGCCGCGAGAGACGCTGCTCAATGCCATCGACCAGATCAAGCAAGAGCTCGAGGAGCGTCTGCGGGAGCTGCGCGATGCGGGCAAGCCTTTGGAAGCCGAGCGTCTCGAGCAGCGCACCCGCTTTGACCTCGAGATGATAACGGAGCTCGGCTACTGTAGCGGCATCGAAAACTACTCGCGCTACCTCTCGGGTCGCGCACCCGGCGAGCCGCCGCCGTGTCTGCTTGATTACCTGCCCAGCGACGCGCTGCTTTTCGTGGACGAATCGCACGTTACCGTTCCGCAGCTCGGCGGGATGTTCCGAGGTGACCGCTCCCGCAAGGAAACCCTGGTTGAATACGGCTTCCGGTTGCCCTCGGCGCTTGACAACCGGCCGCTTCGCTTCGATGAGTTCGAGAAACTGGCGCCCCAGCGAGTTTACGTCTCGGCAACGCCGGGTGCTTACGAGTCGCGCTGCTCCGAGGTGGTGGTCGAGCAGGTCGTGCGGCCGACGGGATTAGTGGATCCGGCGGTTGTGGTTCGGCCCGCTTCCACGCAGGTGGATGAATTGCTCTCGGAGATTCGGGAACGGGGCGACGCCGGGGAGCGGGTGCTGGTGACCACATTGACCAAGCGCATGGCGGAGGATTTGACCGACTATTTGGCCGAGAACGGTATACGGGTTCGCTATCTGCACTCCGATATCGATACCGTCGAACGTGTGGAGATTATCCGCGATCTGCGCCTGGGTAAGTTCGAGGCATTGGTGGGCATCAATCTTTTGCGTGAAGGCTTGGACATCCCAGAGGTCTCGCTGGTCGCGATCCTGGACGCCGACAAGGAGGGTTTTTTGCGCGCCGAGCGCTCGCTTATTCAGACGATTGGCCGGGCAGCACGTCACATTCATGGTACGGCGATCCTTTATGCCGATGTCATCACCGAGTCCATGCAGCGGGCAATTCAGGAGACCGAACGACGTCGGGCGAAACAGCTGGCATTCAATGCCCGGCACGGCATTACGCCGCGCGGCATCGAAAAGGCGATCGCCGACATCATGGAACGAGAGAGCGCCGGCGCGCCGGATTCTCCGCAGCACTTCGCTCGGGTGGCCGAGGCGGCAAGTCCCTACGCAACCCTATCCCCCGCGCAGGCGGTCAAGCGAATTCAGGGGCTCGAGCAGCGTATGTACCAACATGCGCGAAATTTGGAGTTCGAGGAGGCCGCGCGGCTGCGCGACGAGGTTAAACGAATCCAGTGCTTCGCGCTGGGTGAGCCGGAAAAGGCGGGCTCGTAATGACGCTCCGTTCCCCACCATTCGAGCGCCTTGTCACGCCGGGGTGCCTTCGGTATATTGAGCGACCAATATAGGCGCGTAGCTCAGCTGGTTAGAGCACCACCTTGACATGGTGGGGGTCGGTGGTTCGAGTCCACTCGCGCCTACCAGCCGCAACTCGAGGCGCATCGTCGCGGGCGATGATCTTTTTGTTCCGTGCTGCAGCGCCGGAGCAATGCAAGTGGCCCCTCGTATAGGTCACCACTGTGGAGCGAAGATGCCTACCGTCACACTTCCCGACGACAGTCAGCGACACTACGATCAGCCGGTCAGCATCCGTCGGGTGGCCGAGGAGATCGGTCCCGGCTTGGCAAAGGCTGCCGTGGCTGGACGCCTGAACGGCCGCGTACTGGATATCGACCATGTCATTCGCGAGGACGGCGCGCTGTCCATCGTGACGGCAAAGGACAAGGAAGGGCTGGAGATCCTGCGCCATTCCACGGCCCACCTGCTTGCCCAAGCCGTTAAACAGCTGTATCCGAGCGCCCAGGTGACCATCGGTCCGGTGATCGAGGATGGTTTTTACTACGATTTTGCCTACGAACGGGCTTTTTCCGAGGAGGACCTGCGAGCGATCGAGTCACGGATGGAAGAGCTTGCCCGGTCGGATATAGAAGTCCATCGGGAAGTTTGGGACCGTTCGGAGGCGGTGGTGTTTTTCCGAGGCATCGGCGAGGAATACAAAGCTCGAATCATCGAGGAGATCCCGCCGTCCGAGGCAATCACGCTCTATCGCCAAGGCGATTTCGTTGATCTGTGCCGCGGACCGCACGTGCCGCGTACCGGAATGCTCAAGGCGTTCAAGCTGACCAAGGTCGCCGGAGCGTATTGGCGCGGTGATGCCCGCAACGAGATGTTGCAACGCATCTACGGTACCGCATGGCCGGATCGTAAGGCGCTGCAACAGTATCTGCACGAGCTCGAGGAAGCCCAGCGGCGGGATCACCGTCGGCTCGCCAAAATCCAGGATCTCTTCCATCTCCAGGAGGAGGCCCCGGGCATGGTGTTCTGGCACCCGAACGGATGGCGTGTCTATTTGCTGCTGCAGGAGTATTTGCGCGCCAAGCTCGATGCTCACGGCTATCGCGAGGTGCGCACCCCGGAGCTGGTCGATCGCAGTCTGTGGGAGCGCTCGGGGCACTGGGAGAAATTCCGTGCCGACATGTTTACCACGGAGTCCGAGAAGCGGGACTACGCGGTCAAGCCGATGAACTGTCCTTGCCATGTGCAGATCTACAATCAGGGCCTGAAGAGCTACCGGGATCTGCCGTTGCGCTTGGCGGAGTTCGGCAACTGCCATCGCAACGAGGCGTCAGGGACGCTGCATGGACTGATGCGCGTGCGCAACTTCGTTCAGGACGATGCACATATCTTTTGTACCGAGGAGCAGATCCAGAGCGAGGTGGCGGGCTTCCTGGATTTGGCCGACGCGGTGTACCGGGATTTCGGCTTCAACGAAGTCATCGTAGCCCTGGCGACGCGCCCGGAGCAGCGGGTGGGCTCGGATGCACTCTGGGACAAGGCCGAGCGGGCTCTCCATCAAGCGCTGGAGGCAAGGCGCCTGGGCTGGGAGACGAAGCCAGGCGAAGGGGCGTTCTACGGGCCGAAGATCGAGCTGTCGATGAAGGACAGCCTGAACCGGGTTTGGCAATGCGGCACCATGCAAGTGGACTTTTCCATGCCGGAACGCTTGGGTGCCCAATACGTTACCGAGGACGGCGCTCGTCTGGTTCCGGTCATGTTGCATCGCGCGATTTTCGGTTCCTTTGAGCGATTCATCGGCGTGTTGATCGAGCACTATGGCGGTGCCTGGCCGGTTTGGCTCGCGCCGACCCAGGCGGTGGTGCTCAATATTACGGATCGTCAGGCCGACTACGCCAGCGGTGTAGCGAAATGCCTTGTGGAACGCGGTTTTCGCGCCTGCTCAGACTTGAGAAACGAGAAGATCGGCTTTAAAATCCGCGAGCATACCCTGCAAAAGGTTCCCTACCTTTTGGTGGTAGGGGAGCGGGAGCGCAATTCCAGGACCGTCGCTGTGCGGACTCGCGAAGGTGAAGACCTCGGGTCCTTATCGCAGGAAGCCTTCCTAGAACGGCTGAGCGGTGAGGTGGCACAGCGGGGTCGTATTGTTTCGGAGGATTGAAGATCGCTGCGAGAAGGAAACCGGCCGTGCGCCGCGGGGGCGCCGCAGAAAGCAGGCGGGTAAACCGCGAGATACGGGTCCCGAACGTTCGCCTGATCAACGAGGAAGGCGAACAGGTTGGGATCGTGGACATCGAGGATGCGCTCAACTCTGCCGAAGAGGTGAATTTAGATCTTGTAGAACTCGACGGCAATGCCGATCCGCCAGTCTGCCGCATCATGGATTACGGCAAGTGGAAGTTTGAGCAATCCAAGAAACAACAGGCGGCACGTAAGAAGCAGAAGCAAGTTCAGATCAAGGAAGTGAAGTTTCGGCCTGGAACCGACGAAGGCGACTACCAGGTCAAGTTGCGTAATCTCAAGCGGTTTTTGGAAGAGGGCGATAAGGTCAAGGTCACGCTTCGTTTCCGCGGTCGGGAAATGGCGCATCAGGAACTCGGCTTGGAGCTTCTCGAGCGGGTGGAGACAGACCTTATGGAGCACGGCGCGACCGAGCAGCGCCCGAGGATGGAAGGCCGCTTGATGGTCATGATGCTCTCTCCCAAGCGGGGCACGCGTTAAACCAGCCATGACGGAAATGGCCAGGCTTCGGCCTGGCCGCAACATATTGATTTGCGTATTCATTGTCGCGCAGGCGGAGAATGGGATGCCGAAGATCAAAACCAATCGTGGTGCGGCGAAGCGATTCCGCAAGACGGCCAGCGGACGCTTCAAACGTGCACATGCGTACCACAATCACATTTTGACCAAAAAGGACCCGAAGCGTAAACGGGGTCTGCGCGCCAAGGCGTTGATTGCGCCAGTAGATAGCGCCATGGCACGGCGCCTGCTGCCGTACTTGTAACCGGATTTTCGGGAGAACGACGACATGGCGAGAGTCAAGCGCGGAGTCATTGCGCACAGCCGGCACAAAAAGGTCTTGCGCAAGGCGAAGGGATACTACGGGGCACGCCGCAAGACGTACCGGGTGGCCAATCAGGCGGTCATCCGGGCCGGGCAGTATGCCTACCGTGACCGTCGGCAACGCAAGCGGGCCTTCCGCTCACTTTGGATCCAGCGCATCAACGCGGCGGCGCGCCTCCACGGTCTTTCCTATAGTCGCTTGATTGACGGCTTGCACAAGGCCGGTGTCGAGGTCGACCGCAAGGTGCTTGCCGATCTTGCCGTCTTCGACAGTGCAGGGTTTGCCGGACTGGCGGATCGGGCCAAAGCCAGCCTCGGCTGATATGTATGCCGGCGCCGGGGTATCGCGGTGTCGGGATAGGGCGCAAAGGGAAACGGGGCCGTGTCTGGCGCCTTTCCCTTTTTTTATCTTCACCACCGTCGGATGGATATGACCACCCACGCTGAGGATTTCGAGACTCTGCTCCAGGCGGGTATCAAAGCCGTGGTCGCCGCTCGGTCGTTGGCCGAACTCGAGCGCGCGCGGGTGGAATTTCTCGGCAAAAAAGGCGTGGTCACCGCCGAGCTCAAGGCGGTGGGAGAGCTGCCGCCGCAGGAGCGTCGGGCAGCGGGTCAAGCGATCAACCGCATCAAGCGATCCCTGGAACAGGCTTTGGCAGAGCGCCGTGAGGCATTGCAGGAAGCCGAGCTGAGTCAGTTTTTGGACAGCGAACGGGTCGACGTCACGCAGCCCGGTCGTGGCGAGACGGTTGGGGGTCTTCATCCTATCACTCGAACGCTGGAGCGCATCGAGGATCTGTTCGGGAGTATCGGTTTCGCCGTCGCAGAAGGGCCCGAAATCGAGGATGATTACCATAATTTTGCCGCTCTGAACATTCCCGAGCACCATCCCGCCCGTGCCATGCACGATACGTTTTATTTTGATGCGCACCGTTTGCTGCGCACCCATACCTCGCCGGTGCAAGTGCGGATCATGGAGACGCAGGGCGCGCCGGTCCGCGTGATTGCCCCTGGGCGCGTGTACCGCTGCGATTCGGATCTGACGCACACGCCGATGTTCCACCAGGTGGAGGGTCTTCTGGTGGATTGTGGAGTGAGCTTCGGTGAGCTCAAAGGGGTGTTGGACGAGTTCGTGAAAAGCTTCTTCGAGCAGGATTTGGCCGTTCGCTTCCGTCCATCTTATTTCCCATTCACCGAGCCTTCCGCCGAGGTGGATGTGCAGTGCATGTTCTGTCGCGGCAATGGTTGCCGGGTGTGCAGTGCGACGGGATGGATAGAAATATTGGGCTGCGGGATGGTGCATCCGGCGGTGTTCGAGTGCTCCGGCATCGATCCCGAACACTACACCGGCTATGCCTTTGGGATGGGCGTGGAACGGCTGGCGATGCTGCGCTACGGGGTCAACGATTTGCGAATCTTTTTCGACAATGATTTGCGCTTTTTGCGCCAGTTCCGCTGAGCGGCGCGGCGTCCCCATGCCAGATCAGGATTAGTCCATGCGGATCAGTGAACAGTGGTTGCGTGAGTGGGTGGCATTTGACGCTTCCACCGCGGAGCTCAGCCATCGGCTGACCATGGCGGGTCTGGAAGTCGCGAGCGTGCAGCGGGCGGCTCCCGGCTTCAGCCGTGTCGTCGTCGGGGAGATCGTGCATTGCGCACCCCATCCCAATGCGGATCGGCTCAAGGTTTGTGAAGTGCGCGCCGGCGAGCACGGGCAGCTTCCGGTCGTGTGCGGGGCGCCGAATGCGCGGTTGGGCTTGAGGGCACCCTTTGCCCTTGTGGGGGCTGAATTGCCGGGCGGGCAGCGTATTCGCGCGACGCAACTGCGGGGCGAGGCATCGAAGGGCATGCTCTGCTCGGCGAAAGAGCTTGGCCTTGCAGATGAGTCTGCAGGACTGCTGGAGCTCCCGGCGGACGCGCCGAGCGGAATGGATTTGCGCCAGTACCTGGATCTCGACGACTGCCTGATCGAGGTGGATCTCACACCCAACCGGGGGGATTGTCTCGCGCTGGCGGGGATGGCGCGCGAGGTCGCCGGGCTATTGTGCAAGCCTTTGACAGGGCCCCCGATCGAGCCCGTAGCGGCCATGATCGACGACGCGCATCCGGTGTCCTTGGAGGCCGCCGCAGACTGCCCGCGCTATCTTGGCCGGGTCGTGCGCGGCATAGATGCCAGCGCGCCGACGCCACTCTGGCTTCGAGAGCGGTTGCGGCGGGCGGGCATAAGACCGCACTCGGCGGCGGTCGACGTCACCAACTATGTAATGATCGAGCTCGGCCAGCCGCTTCACGCCTTCGACCTGACGACGCTGCAAGGAGAGATACGGATTCGTCGTGCCCACGCGGGGGAGCAGCTGACGCTCCTCAATGGGGACGAGGTGGTGCTCGACGAGGAGACGCTGGTCATTGCCGATTCGCACCAAGCGGTGGCGATGGCGGGTATTATGGGCGGGGTACCCACCGCGGTTACCGCGCAAACGCGCGATGTATTCCTCGAGGCGGCCTTCTTCTCACCTCACGCGATCGCCGGCCGGGCACGGCGCTATGGTCTGCACACCGAGTCCTCGCACCGCTTCGAGCGCGGTGTCGATCCGAGTCTCCCGCGCACCGCAATGGAGCGGGCAACGCGGTTATTGATGGAAATCGCCGGAGGTCAGCCCGGACCGGTAGTCGAAGCGGTCGAGCCGGCGCATCTTCCGGCTCAGGTGGAGCTCTCGTTGCGCCCTCAGCGGGTAACGCGGCTGCTCGGAAGCGAGATCCCGCACGAGGCAATGCGCAATATCCTGGGACGCCTGGGGATGGCCGTCGCGGAGACGAGCCCGGAGGCCTGGTCGGTTCGCATACCGGGTTATCGTTTTGATATCTCACGGGAGGTGGATCTGATCGAGGAGGTCGCCCGCGTGTGGGGATACGACGAGCTGCCGGCGCGGCGAGCGCCCGCCCAGCTTGCTATGCTCGCTTGCCCGGAGCGCAGGGTGCCGTTGCGCCGCTTGCGGCAGACGCTGATCGACCGCGGCTATCAGGAGGCAATCACCTACAGCTTCGTGGCGCGTGAACTGGAGCAGGTACTGAACCCAGAGGCCTCACCGATCGCATTGGCCAACCCCATCTCCGCCGATCTCGGCGTTATGCGCACCAGTCTCTGGCCCGGCCTGATTCGGGCGCTGCTGCATAATCAAAAACGCCAACATGAGCGCATTCGTCTCTTCGAGGCCGGATTGTGTTTCGCCGGTCACATCGACGCGCTCAGCCAGAAACCGAGCTTTGCGGGCGTGGTCTGCGGCCCTGCCTGGCCGGAGCAGTGGGCGGCGCCGCGTCGGAGCGTGGACTTCTTCGACGTCAAAGGCGATGTCGAGGCGTTGGTGGCCTCGACAGGCGAGCCGGAGGCGTTTCGTTTCGTTCCTGAGGCGCATCGGGCGCTGCATCCGGGCCAAACTGCGCGTATCTACCGTGGGGAGCGCGCCGTTGGTTGGATCGGAGCACTGCATCCGCGTGCGCAGCGCACGCTCGAGCTCAGCACCCCGGCCTATGTCTTCGAGCTGGCTTTGCAAGAGACCGAGCGCGCCATACTGCCTTCCTTCCACGACTTGTCGCGTTATCCTTCCATCCGCCGGGACCTGGCGATCGTCATCGATGAGAACGTCCCGGCGCAGGAGGTGCGGGATTGTGTCCGTGCAGCCGCGGGGGAGGCGTTACGCGAGCTGGTGATTTTCGACGTTTACCGTGGCCAAGGCGTATCTTCCGGGCGTAAGAGCTTAGCCATTGGCTTGATTTTACAGGATTCTTCGCGCACCCTAACGGACAGCGATGTGGAGGAATCCATCAACCGCGTGGTCGGCCGGCTGAGGCAACAGTTCAATGCAGAACTGAGGGAGTAGCGAGAGGCAATGGCACTAACCAAGGCCGACATCGCCGAGCGACTGTTTGAGGAGCTCGGTCTGAATAAACGCGAGGCAAAAGAGTTGGTTGAGAGCTTTTTCGAGGAAATTCGTTGTGCACTCGAGCAAGGGACCCCCGTCAAGCTCTCGGGTTTTGGCAACTTCGATCTCAGGGACAAAAACGAACGCCCGGGGCGTAATCCAAAGACCGGTGAGGAAATCCCCATCTGCGCTCGGCGCGTGGTGACGTTCCGCCCGGGCCAGAAGCTCAAAGCGCGGGTAGAGGCGTATGCTGGAAACGTCAAACAATGACGAGCTACCGGCCATTCCGGCCAAGCGCTATTTCGCCATCGGCGAGGTCAGCGACCTGTGTTCTGTCAAACCGCACGTTTTGCGCTATTGGGAACAGGAGTTTCCACAGCTCAAGCCCGTGAAGCGTCGCGGCAACCGGCGCTACTATCAGCGCCAGGATGTCATCCTCATCCGCCAGATCCGCTCCTTGCTCTACCAGCAGGGATATACGATCGGCGGGGCCCGCCAGCAGCTCTCCGGTGAGGGAGCGAAAGAGGATGTCAGTCAAAGCCAGCAGGTGATTCGCCAGATTCGCTCGGAATTGGAGGACATACTCGCGCTCCTCAAGCGATGAGAATCGCCTTCCTTTGTGGCCGTTGCTCGAACTGGTGTATGCTCTAATACATCTTTCCGGGGTGTAGCGCAGTCTGGTAGCGCACCTGCATGGGGTGCAGGTGGTCGGAGGTTCGAATCCTTTCATCTTGATTAAACAAGCAACGGCCCGGGTTGACTGCGCCCGGGCCGATTACGTTGGGCGTATGGCGTGCGAGCATCGCGCCGCGTTTCTGATCACCTTCCCCCGCCCTGAGGCGAGGGCTCCGTTCGCGGCATGGAAC